>DATHEW010000673.1:0-4940 GCA_035318425.1 Candidatus Acidiferrum sp.
ATGTTTGATACGCGCAAGACTTCGGGACTCGGCATTGTCTCGTGCGCGTCGTGTCACCCGGATACGCGCATGGATCGTCTAGCGTGGGACATCGGCGATCCCGCAGGTAAACTCGTGACTCTGACGAATTCCGCGCCCGGCGGCCAGGTGCTGACGTATCATCCGATGAAAGGACCGATGGTCACGCAGACGCTTCAGGACATCATCACGCCTCCGACGAAGCCGCAACAGCTCATGCATTGGCGCGGCGACCGGCTGAACATTGAAGACTTCAACCAAACATTCACCAACCTCCTCGCGAATGACGTGGCGCTCACCGCCGACGAAATGACTGAGTTGAAAGTGCTCCTATCGAGCATCTTCACGCCCCCGAATGTTCACCGAACGTTCTCCAATACATTTCCAGCATTGGTTCCTTTGCCCGGCCACTACGGCATTCCAAATGGCAGTACGCCGACACTGCTGCCACCTGGAAATCCACAGGCGCGACTCAGTATTTTCAGTTCGTTCGTTTGTACCACTTGCCACGATTCGTATAGCGGACGTTCGGCGACCGTCTCCGGGAATGTCGTAGATGTCCGCCGAGGACACCCCCAAGGCTTCTTTCTCACTCCTCAACTGCGTAATCTGACAGACAAGACCGGCATGGATGGCAGCAGCACCAATGGCCGCGCCGGCTTTGGTTTCATGCATGACGGCCGTGTGGACACGCTGTCGCGATTTTTGAACGATGGCTTTGCTGTGGTCCCGGCATCCTTCGTCAGCAATCAGCGGATTGCTGACATGGTCGCGTTTCTGTTGTGATTTTCCGGATCGGACTTCGAGGCAGTTGCGGGACGATCCTCGCCCAGTCAGGATGTGCCGACGGCCTGCGGAAAACAGATCACGATCGACTCGAATACGGCTCCTGCCTTCTTGAAGGACATGTTCAACCTCGCCACGCGCATCAACAGTCGATTGGAACTTGTTATTCGCGGAAGGAAAGACGGCGCAAGCCGCGGTTGGTTGCTGCGTCGGAGCACTGGCGATTTTCAATCCGACCGGCGCAACGAAATTGAGCCGACTCTCGCGAGCCTCATCGCGCCCGCGGCAGTCGGAAATGAGTTCACCGCCACCTTGGTGCCTGAAGGTTCCGGCAAACGTCTCGCGCTCGACCGCGACGAAGATGGCCACTTCGACCGAACGGAACTCGACATGGGCTATGACCCGGCGAATCCCGCATCACCGGCCGCGTTACACATCGCTAAAAGCGCGGGCGAGATCATTCTCTCGTGGCATTCAGCCAGCGGGCTGCGCTACACGGTCCAGGCGAACACAAACGCCGTTACCGACTCGAACGCATGGACCGCGCTGAGCGCGCCGTTGCTCGCAGTGACGAACGTCACGCGCTACACAGACGCGCCGCCGGTCACAGTACCGCTGCGGTTATATCGGCTCCGGAACGAACCATGATCGTAATTCGGTGATTTAGCGCGTGCGCCTCCGATAGGATCGGCGGCAAACTTCGGCCGGATGAAAGCATTTCTGTTCGCGCTAACGCTGTTCGCGTTGCAATCCTTTGCGGCCGAGACAAACTCTCCACCACGCGCCGCGCGCTCCGTGCATCTTGGCTACACCGCGCCGGAGGGCGATCTCTTCTACACCGAGATGGTCGTGAACGAATCGGTGAACGGCAGCTACTTCATGGCATGTGGTTGGAACACCGGTTACTTCGGCATTCAGCAACTCAACAACCCGACCAACAAGGTCGCGATCTTTTCGGTGTGGGACCCAACTAAAGGCGACGATCAGAAGGCGGTGAAGCCCGAAGATCGCGTTGAACTTCTCTTCGAAGGCGCGGGCGTGCGGATCAAGCGTTTCGGCGGTGAAGGCACCGGCGGCCAATGTATGACGCCGTTTGCGTGGAAGATCGGTGAGACGAATCGCTTCGCGTTGCACGGGGAAGTTCAGGGCGAGAAGACAGCTTATACGGCGTGGCTTTTCGACCACAGCACGAACGCGTGGCGCAAGCTCGCGACGTTCCGCACCCGCACCGGCGGGAAGTGGCTCGGCGGCTATTACTCGTTCGTGGAAGATTTTCGGCGTGATACGAAGAGCGTTGATCAAGTGCGTCGCGCGCAATTTGGTAATGGCTGGGTCCACGCGCGCACGGGTGAGTGGCAGCCGTTGACGAAGGCGCGCTTCACCGCATCCGGCGCGAAATGGGAGTCAAAGGAAAACATCGACGCGGGCACTGGCGACGACTGGTTTTATCTGGCGACCGGCGGCGACACCAAGATGTCGCGTGAGTTGCGCAGTTCGATGACGGTGAATTCGAAGCAAGCCACGCCGCAACTCCCGTTCTTCGCGCCAAAGAAACCGTGACATGCGCAGCATTCACGTCATCGACTCACATACTGGCGGCGAACCGACGCGCGTCGTGACTTACGGCGGGCCAGAGTTGCCGGATGGTTCGCTTGCATCGCGAGTGGAAATCTTTCGCAAACAACACGACGCGTTCCGCTCCGCCGTCGTGAACGAGCCGCGCGGCTCGGACGTGGTTGTCGGCGCGTTGTTGGTTCCACCAAACGACAAGTCTTGCGTCACGGGCGTGATCTTCTTCAACAACGTTGGCTACCTCGGCATGTGCGGCCACGGGACGATTGGGTTGATCGTGACGCTTGCGCACATGGGGCGCATCGCCGCAGGAGCGCATCGCATTGACACTCCGGTCGGCGTGGTGACGGCGACGTTGCACAACGATAACTCGGTCTCGGTGGAGAACGTCGCGAGCTATCGCAAAGCGAAGTCAGTCACGGTCGAAGTTCCTGGCGTCGGCAAGGTCAGCGGCGATGTCGCGTGGGGCGGCAACTGGTTCTTCCTCGTCGAAGAGCACGGGCAAGAGCTCGCGTTGAAAAATGTTGAGCAACTTACCGATCTCACGTGGCGCATTCGTCAGGCCGTGAACTCGCAGGGCTTCCCTGAAATCGATCACGTCGAACTCTTCGGCCCGCCCACGCAGCTCGGCGCGCACTCGCGCAACTTCGTCTTGTGTCCCGGCAAGGCTTACGACCGTTCGCCTTGCGGCACCGGCACCAGTGCAAAGCTCGCGTGCCTCGCCGCGGATGGAAAACTTCGCGAAAGCGAGGAGTGGATTCAGGAAAGCATCATCGGCAGCACGTTTCGCGGCAGCTACCGGCGCGATGGTGACAAAGTCATTCCGACCATCACCGGCACAGCGTTCGTGAACAGCGAAGCAACGCTGTTACTCGATGACGAAGATCCGTTCTGTTGGGGAATCCGTTAACTTTAAACATGAAACACCTACACACAGCGGCCATTCGTTGGACACGCACCGGCCCGGATTTCGCGAATGGCAAGTACTCCCGTGAACACACCTGGACGTTCGATGGTGGAGCGATAGTACCGGCATCGCCATCTCCAGCCAATGTGCCAGCCCCGTGGTCGAATGCCTCGCATGTGGATCCAGAGGAAGCGTTCGTCGCATCGATCGCAAGCTGCCACATGCTCACCTTTCTCTGGCTCGCGTCGCGCCAGGGCTTTCAAGTTGATCGTTACGAAGATGAGGCAGCCGGAGAGGCGACGAAGAACGAGCGCGGAGCGCAGTGGATCAGCAAAGTGACGTTGCGTCCGAGTATCGCTTGGAACGGCGAGAAGGCGCCCACGCCGGAGCAGATTCAACAACTCCATCATTGCGCACACCAGGAATGTTACATCGCGAACTCGATCAAGACGGAGGTTTTGATTGAGGCACCGCACTGAAAAAGCACAGGAGTACGGCGACGTAACTGAGGACTTTCGCACCGTCGAAGGTGACACTCATCGCAGAGCTTGTGAAAAAAATCACAAATCACTTGCCTGAGATAAAGTCGAAAAGTACGTTCCGCCCCTGAGCGACGCCGTCGCTACGCTGAGGCGGATATGCAACCGACCAATTCCACCGTCGAGTTGGGTTACAACTCGAAAGTCGAGGGTGATGTCATTGTCACCCGGGCCGATGCTGCCCTGAATTGGTTCCGCCGCAATTCTCTCTGGCCGATGCCGATGGGTCTCGCTTGTTGCGCGATCGAACTGATGGCTGCGGGCGCAAGCCGATTCGACATCGCGCGCTTCGGTGCGGAAGTGATGCGCTTCTCACCCCGTCAATCCGACTTGATGATTGTCGCGGGCACCGTCACTTACAAAATGGCGTTGGCGGTGAAACGCATTTACGACCAGATGGCGGAACCGAAATGGGTCATCGCCATGGGTGCCTGCGCTTCGACTGGCGGGATGTATCGCAGCTACGCCGTGCTGCAAGGCGTGGACAACATTATCCCGGTGGACATTTACGTGGCGGGCTGTCCGCCGCGGCCGGAAGCGCTGCTCGATGCGCTGGTGAGGATGCAGGAAAAGGTCGGAAAAGAGTCAGCGCTCGGGACCAAGCGCCACGCAGCCTGAGTTCACGTCATGGGGGCGCTCGATCTCGCAAATCAACTTCGGGGAAAGTTCGGCGCCCTCGTCTCTGAACCCGTTGAGTTCCGTGGTGAAATTACTCTCACGATTTCCGATCCCGAGCGCATTGCTGACATTTGCGAATTCGCGAAGAAGGAGCTTGAGTTCAACATGCTGCTCGATGTTTGCAGCATTGACAATTACGGCGAAGACCCGCGCTGGACGGTGGTTTATCACCTCTACGGACTCGAATCCAAAGCGCACCTCCGACTCAAAACCAGTGTGAGCGAAGAGACGTCAGAACTGCCGACGGTGAGTACGGTATGGCGTACGGCGGATTGGCACGAGCGCGAGTCTTACGACATGATGGGCATCCGGTTTCGCGGCCATCCTGATCTCCGCCGTATCCTGATGTGGGACGGGTATCCCTACTATCCGCTGCGGAAGGAATTTCCCCTCGCCGGCATCGAGACCGCGCTGCCCGACGCCGAGATCGTCGAGGAAAC
>DATHEW010000674.1:0-3819 GCA_035318425.1 Candidatus Acidiferrum sp.
TAACGATTCGTCCTTGTCCAACGAACGACGCTGTCCAGCCTGCGGTGCCGGAAATCGTTCTCCCGGCGCACTCCCAAAAACACGAACTCTTCCAGTGTCTGTGTCGAGTTGCGCCTGACTAAAGTGAAACGTCTTCAAAAAGTGATTAAGGCTGCGCCCTTTTCACCGATAACGGAGAGCAATGAGCCGATCCCATGCTGGATCAAATGATCGACCTGATTCAAACCGTGGCGACGATAACGTCACTCGGATAATCCTGCAGGCCCATGCTCAAGACGGATGCTTCCGATGACAAAACGAATTCTCTTTGTGGACGACGAACCGTCGGTCCTCGAGCTGTACGAGCTCTTGTTCAAACGCCAACAATGGGAGATGGATTTTGCCGCGGATGGCTTTCAGGCCTTGAAGTTGATGGCGGCTTCCTCTTACGACGCCGTCGTGTCGGACATGCGCATGCCGCAACTCAACGGGGCGCAGCTATTGCACGAGGTGGCCCGGCTGCATCCCCGGACGGCGCGCTTTATCATTTCCGGCTACAGCGATCGGGAGATGGTGATGGAATGCCTTCCGGGCACGCATCAGTTCCTCTCGAAGCCTTTCGTCATCGACGACATCAGGACCAAGGTGTTGCGCTCCATGGAAGCGAACGAATGGCTCGTCACCGACGCCATGCGGGACATCGTCGCCAAGCTCTTCACGCTGCCGAGTCTCCCGACGTCTTATTTCCAATTGCTCCGCGCCATCGAATCTCCGGATGCCACGGGCGAAGAGGTCGGCGCGATCATTTCCCGCGATCCGGCCATGACGGCCAAGCTGTTGCAGTTGGTTAATTCAGCTTTCTTCGGATTGCCGCGAGCAATCAGCAATCCGATTGAAGCCGTGCTCCACCTTGGCATGGCCACCGTCCGGTCACTGGCGCTCGGCCTTCACATCGTCACGGAATTCAATCAGTACCAGACGGTGCAATTTCCCGTCCAGACGCTCATGGACCATTGCGTGAGGACGGCCAACGCGGCCCGACGCATCGCCCAACATGAGGGGGCGGAAAGCAGCCTTGTCGATGGAGCCTTTACCGCCGGACTACTGATGGACATTGGCACCCTGGTGATGGTGCAGAACCTGGCGCCTGAATTCGAAAAAGCACACGAACTGTCCCGGTGCGAAAAGAAGCCGCTCTGGCAGGCTGAGCGTGACGTGCTCGGAGTCAGCCACGCTGAGATTGGCGGATACCTGCTGGCCTTATGGGGACTGCCTGTGCCGATTGTGGAAGCGGTTTTGCATCATCACGAACCGCATCGCTGCACCTCGCGGGAGTTTTCTCCGTTGGTCTGCGTGCATGTAAGCAATGCCCTTGAACATTTGCCCCGCGAAGATGATGCGCCGTTCACCGTGCCGGAAGTAAACGCCGAATGGATTGACGAACTGGGCATGACGGATCGCCTCCAGGACTGGCGGCAACTGCTCAATGATTCGCGCACCGAATAGGTTCGCGCATTTTGGACTGGCTGGCGGAGCGTAACGGCGACAGCGCTTCGAAATCGGGAGGAATTTTCCGGTCTCCGACAATTCTCCTGCGCGAAGCGCCCGCTATCCCCAATCCGAACTGCATCGCTCCTTGCCTGATCACCCAGGGCAAACGCTTCCTTTCTGTTCCTACTTCACGGTTCCAGAGGCTTGGTGGACGGAGCAACGGGAGATGGTTGCCCCACTAGAGTTTGCGTGCGATCGACGGGCCAAGTTAGTTTCGGTCTGTCGCCTATGGAGCCGAACCCATTAACGCAAAGTCCGTTCGCGGTGCTTACGTTCATCGTGGCCCCGGCGATTCTCACCAACGCCACGAGCGTGCTGGCGATGAGCACCATCAATCGCATGCTGCGCACACGCGAGCGCATGCAGCAGCTCTACGCCGCGTCCGAAGGCAACGACACATTTCGCGGCGATCGCTTCATCAATCAGGTGAACCGCGTCGAGATGCAGGCGGTGCTGCTGCTCGGTGCGATGCGATTCATTTACGTTTCACTGGGCGCCTTTGCTGCCGCCGCGCTGGTGACATTGCTCGGCGCGGTTCTCAGCCACATCCAGCCAGCGGTCGTGACTCGGCTGATCATTGGCGCGGGTTTGTTCCTTGGTTTCGTCGGCGTGGCCGGATTGGTAATTGGTTGTTTGAAACTGTTCCGCGCGACGCGCCTTTCCATGTTCAACATCCGCGAGGAAGCGGAGCTGATTCGGCAACGGCAAGCGGAGCAGCGCGCCGCGTCCCGTCAGTGATCAACGGCCCGGCAGCTTGAGTTGCGCGAGTGTGGTGCCTTCGCGCTTGCGCAAGGTCGCCTCAAGCTTCGGCACATACAGTTGCGTCTCGGATGGCAGATACTGCGCGATATCGTCGAAGCTCCGTGCCTTGTGTTTTTTAAGCAGCGCACCCACGCGACCCTCGCCCGCGTTGTAAGCGGCGAAGGCAAGGCGCCAATCACCGAAGCGCAAGTAAAGCTTGCGCAGATAACGCGCCGCGGCCCGTGCGCTCTTCTCAGGATTCAAACGCTCGTCACGCAACAGGTTCACCGACAAGTCCAGATCGCGCGCCGTGGCGGGCATGAGTTGAAACATCCCTGCCGCACCGGCCGGGCTGCGCGCCTTCGCGTCGAACGATGATTCGACTTCGGCGATCCATACCAGCTCGGCCGGGACTTGTTCCTCGGCAAAGATTTGCTTCAGGCGCGGCAAGTGTTTGTTCGCGGCTGGTGGCGCGGGACGCTTCTCGATCACCTGCACCCAGACCGCGCGCTCCAGGTTCGGTGACGGCGCGGAAAGCCGGACCACATTGGTTCCTTTCGCTGCAACGTTCGTGCGCAGCGTTTCGGCGACATCGAAGTAATCCAAATGCGTCTTCAGCCACGCTGCGTAAGGCTCGGTTTCCTCGTAGCTCGCCAGCACCGGTTGAATCTGCCGGGCGGAGTCACGCCACGCGCCGAGATCGTAAACGTAAACGCCCTCGAACTGCCGCTGAACGTCAGCGAGAAACTTCCGCACCCGGTCCTCATCGACACCCAGCGTATCCAACACGCGTTCATCGATGTTGTCGTTCAGCCATTCGTTTGCGCCCTGAATGATTTCCGCCGGCACGAATTCCTCCTGTGCCCGGGCGGTAAGCCCAAGCCAGCAACAGATCAGAGCGAGGCACCACGACTTCATCATTCGATTCATCGACGCGCGGACGCGCACCAGTGAGCGACGCCGAATAGTAGCAGAACCTTCAGCGAAGCTTGCGTTCATCCATTCATTTCACGGAGCGGAGACGCACTTGCGCGCTGGCGGTGATGGGCTAGGAGTATTCATCCAGGGAAGGGATTCTATGAAATGGGGAAACAAGAGGACTGTCTTCATCACGCTCACATTCACATGCGCTGCACTGCTGCTGGCGCCGAGCGCGCAGGCCGCACACGCAAAAGGTTATCTGGACGAATTCACGTTCACCGTGACGAACGCGCTGGCGCTTTCCACCAATTTAACCGCTGCGCAGCATAGAGCGTTGACCACGGCGGCAAAAGCGTTGAAGCGCAACACGACCACCATCGCACGCGACCTGAGCGCGTTAGAAGCCATGATGGGTTGAAGAGGGCTCCACGAGGAGCCACGCTGTTTTTGAAAATGAAAACATACTTCCTCAAACCCATCATGACACCCGTGACCCTAAACATACCAGTTGGTCGTTGGTGAACTTGCGCGGGGCCTGCGGGGCGGCGTAATCCTTTTGCGCCACGGCCATGACGAAATCCAGATGCACGTCCAAACCCAGCTTGAGCAGGGGCCGGCCGGGATCGA
>DATHEW010000675.1:0-4587 GCA_035318425.1 Candidatus Acidiferrum sp.
CATCGAGATCAACACGCGTGAAGGTGCTGATCTGTTCGCCATCCGCGAGGTCTTCACGTCCACGATGGTGAACAGCGCCACGGGCGATGACATCATCAACGTGGGAAGCAACGCGAGCATCGGCGGTGGGAACGATAACGCAGGCGGCACGTTGAACCTGATCACGGCGACGTTGACGATCAATGGCCAGGGCACGGTGGACACCGATGTATTGAACCTCGATGACACTGCTGAGACGGCGGAGAACGATGGCACGCTGACTTCGAGCACGCTCACGAATGGAATTCCCGGAGACAATAAGCGATTGCTCGGTGATGGTGGCCAAATTGTTTACGGCACGCTGGAGGAGTTGAACCTGAACCTTGGCGACAGCGGCTATCGGCTGAACGTCAAGAGCACGCACGCGGGCGGCTCGGTCACGAATATCAAGAGCGGCTTCGGTGCTGATCTATTCAACGTCGAGAAAATTGGTGGCGCCACATCGATCCGCACCGGGCTCGGCAGTGATATCGTTCGCGTGGGCAGCACGACTGGCAGCCTCGGCCAGCTCACGGGGTTGCCTGAAGCGTTCACCAGTGGGCTGAACGATGTGGGCACGGCGTTCATCAAAGGTCGTTTGAGCGTCTTCGGCGACGGCGGCTTTAGCGACGAACTGAAAATTTACGATTCAGGCGACACGAGCGGCGCGCCTGAAAACGGCCAGGTGCGCTTCAACCAGATCACTGGCTTCGGAATGCCCCAAGGCATCGATTACGAAGGCTTCGAGGTCTTGAAGCTTTGGCTCAGCAACACCGACAATAATGTCTTCATCGAATCGACCCACGACGGCGTGACGTTCATCGATACGGGCGATGAAATCCCGGTCGTCAACGGCACCAACGACGAGGTGAACATCAAGACCACGTCGGGCGCGACGACGATTGATCTCGGCGAAGGCAACGATGTGGTGCGGGTGAACTTCAAAGACGACGGCACGCAAACGTTCGTCAGCGGCATCAAGAGTGAGTTGACGCTGCATGGCCAGGACGGTGGCGACCTCTACGACATCGGATTGGCGGGCGGCATTTCCTCACGCATCAATGTCTTCGATCAGTCGAAGGACGATCCGGGAATCGATCGCCTGCGCATTTTCGGCACGAACGATGCCGACTTCTTCCTGATTCGCGCGAACAAGGACATCGGACGCGGCATGGTGGCGGCGGTCGAAGTGGATGCTGACCGCGTGCCCGTTGTGGGTGGCATCATCGAGCGCATCAACTACGACGCGGACATCAACGGCGCGATCGAGATTTACGGACGCGCTGGCGACGACACATTCGTCTTCGATGACACGCTCGCGCCGGTGGTGGCGTTCGGTGATGTGGGCAACGATACGTTCCAGATCGGCCAGGTGTTCCAATCCGCACGCGACGGCACGAACCCCGACAACGGCCTTGCGGAAGAAGATTATTTCCAGACCACGCAGATCACCCGCGGCTTCCTGAGTAACGGCATCAGCCAGAGCGCGACGATGTTCGGCGGCGTGGGCAATGACACGTTCACGGTTTACAGCAACAAGGCGGAGTTGTTCCTGTTCGGCGACGAGGACGACGACACGTTCGTGGTGCGCGCGTTCGTGAAGGTGAATCCGGAAGATCCGAAGGCACCTTACACGAACATCAACGGCGGCCAGGGCGCTGACTTCGTGGCTTACACAGTGAACGCGCCGGTGCGCATCGATGGCGGCGATGGCTTTGACACGTTGACGGTCATTGGCACGGAGTTCGGCGACGACTTCGTGATCAACGACGTGGGCATCTACGGCGCGGGCCTGTTCATCACTTACACCGGGCTGGAGAAGATTGTCGTCGATGCCATCGAGGGCAACGACCGGTTCTTCATCGCGAGCACGAACGAGAAAGTGGCCATTGAGATCGTCGGTGGCCTCGGCAGCGACACGTTCAACGTCGCGGGCAGCAACGGTCAGGAAGTCACCGTGGTCAGCAACGACCTGAACGGCCACAGCGGATTGGTCATCAACACCGTCAGCAGCAGCGATCCCGAATTCCAGGCAATCTTCGTTCCGGACATTTCGACGAGCATTGGTGACAACGACGAAGCCGGTGTGCTCGTGACGCTCGTCGACGGTCCGTTGCGTGTGTTCGAGGAAGCGCAAACGGTTGCTGGCCTCATCCGCCATCGTTACACGGTTGTGCTGACGCGTCAGCCAGAAGAAAACGTGCAAGTGACCGCCGCGCCGGTGTCGGTGCGCGAGAGCGAGGCGGCATCGGGTGGCGAAGGCATTGCGCTGAATGGCAGCGAAGTTGGCGTGACACTGCTCTTCACGCGCAGCAACTGGTTCATCCCGCAAACCATTGAAGTAAGTGCGCCGGATGACCTGCTCGCCGAAGGCCGCCGCAACATCGCGATTCAGCACAACGTCGTTCAGGGATCGAGCGCGAAGGACGGCGGCGCTTACGACGGACTGGCCGTGCTCGGCGCGCTTGTTGAAGTCGTGGACAACGATACTGCCGAGGTGCTGATCGTTCCCGGCAACGGCGGTCCCGATACAGTACCAAACACGTACGACACCGTGGTGGCCGAACATCCTCTCTCGCCGCTCGATCTACGTTCGGACTTCTACCAGGTCATTTTGACGAAGCAGCCGACCGGCACTGTGATCGTGAATCTCGCGACGGTGGCCGGGCAGATCGTGCTGGAGACGACGCCAGTGAGTTCACCGCCGCAGCTCACCTTTACGACTTCGAACTGGAACACGCCGCAGTCAGTGAAGGTGACCGCGGTGAACGACACGTTGAAGGAAGCGACGCATTATGCGCGCATCACGCACACGATTGCGCCTGAGACTTTGAACGCGTTCCTCGGCGTGACGCTGGCGGACGTGACGAATGGCCTCGCGCGTGAGATCAACGAAGACCTCGGTCAAACGCATTCAGCCAGCGTTCAATATCGCGCGGCGGACGTGACGCTCGTGGGCGCGGCGAGAGAAGGGGACATCTGGACGTTGAGCATCAATGGCGTGGCGCTCGAGTCGCATGTGGTCGGGCTCAACCAATCGCTGGCGAACATCGCGATTGTTTTGCGAACGAAAGCCGCGGCGGTCGCGGGAATCTCTGCGTCGGTCACTGACGAAACCATTGAGATCAGCAGCGCTTCGTTTTTCAGCGTGGCGGTTTCGGTGCAGGGCACCGGCATCGCATTGAACGGAAACACAGACGCGGGCACAGGCAGCGCGATCATTGCGCCGCATGAGAATACGTTCAGCTATCTCGTCGTGAGTGGCCCGGCGTTCGAGTTGGATCTCAACGAGCCTTACCTCAACGCTCATCTCGCGTTGAACGGAACGGCGGTCGCCGGCCAGAACTGGACGCTGATCCTCAATGGCATTCCGTATCTCTACAAAGTGAAGTTCGGCGACAGCCTCGAAGACATAGCTGGGGCGCTGGCGACATTGGTCAACAACGCGGACGATTTCACTGCGCTGCGCGTTGATGCCGGTGTTTTGATTAATTCGACGGCGTTCTTCACGGCGAAGTTCGTGGTGACGGGATCATCCACGGCGACGGGAAGCGGAACGGTCACCGGAACGCCGGCCCTTGTCGTCTATGACGATGTCTTGAGCGTGCCGGCCTGGAACGACGCAACGCTGACGTTGACTGGTTCGCCGGCGATCGGTGCGGTCTGGATCGCGGTGCTGGATGGCCAGGAATATCGCTACACGGTGAAGGACATCAGCGGTTCGCCGGAAAGCTTGTTGCAAGTCGCCAATGGCCTCGCAGACGTGATCAACAAGGCGGGCAGCTTCCAGGTGCGCTACAGCTCCGCGGATGTTCGTCTCACTGGCTCGACGGCAAAAGACGACGTGTGGACGGTGAACCTGAATGGCACTGCGTTCTCGTACACCGTCCAATCGGGCCAGAGCTTGTCGGCTGTCGCGGCGGCCTTGGCGCAATTGGTAGATGCCTCTCCTGCATTCACGGCCACGGTCAATGGCACGGATGAGCGCATAATCGAGATCACCGGCAGCAGCGGCTTCACTATTCGAGCGAGCGTGTCTGGAACCAACGCGGCGGGTGGAATCGAGATTGAGGGTTCGACCGGCGGCACTGCGATCACTCTCTCGAGCAGCACACCCAACACACCATTCACCGCGGCGGTGAATCGCCTCGCCTCCGCATCAGACACGAATCTGCCGGTGTCTGGCGGAACCGTCAGCGGCACTGCAAGCACGACGCACTGGTCCACTCGCGTGTTCCGACTGAATGAGGCCAGCAAGACGTTCGTGTCTGGAGCGACGTGGGAACTGGGTCTTGGCTTCAAGCTCTCCGTCCCGCAATCCACCGATGCGATGCTTTACAGCTACACGGTGGGAGCGAATCGCGAAGTCACGCGGCCTGAGTCGATGGACGTGCGCATTATCGACGACGACGCGCGCGGCGTGCTGGTCGTGGAAACGGACAACGGCACGCAGCTCGTCGAGCCGACGGAAGAAGTGTTCGTGGGCAATGGTTTCCTGACGCAGGCCACATCGGCGCGACTTGATCTGAACACATTGTCGCAGGCGCCGATCAGCGGTGACGCATGGCG
>DATHEW010000676.1:0-4933 GCA_035318425.1 Candidatus Acidiferrum sp.
CGGGCGCGGCAGCGAATCGCGGGTTGCGTCCGAAGACATTGTCCATCTGAGCGATAGCAATCTCTTCCAACCGCCGTTTCGTGTTCGCATCGTCCACAACCCACGACGCGGCCAGAGCGCACGCGGTGAAGGAGACGAGATTCCCTGTTTCGTTTAGCTTCGGAATCGTCCAGTGCTCGCCAAGATCGTAGCGGCGGAAGTCCCAGATGTTCTCCGAGCGCTGAACGGCCACACGGGCCCAGTCGGCAATCTTCGCCTTCAGACCGGCCGGCGCGTCATTGGGGTAATGATGAAGAAACCAGACGAGGCCGGGGATGGTCTTGTGCTCGCTCATGCGCTGGCCTTTGGTCGTACGCGGGTCGGTCCAATCGATGTTCTCGATCACCCACTGCGCCTGTGTCTGGGCTGCTTTCATGTAAACCTGTGCGTCATCGCGCTTCTCGCGCAGCGCCACCTCATACATAAGGAGATTCGGCAGAATGGAGTGACCGGGCGCGTGCCTTCCCTTGTAAGGGTGCAGGCTCCCGCCCGTCGGGTTTGGTCCCTTCATTTGCTCGGGAGTCATGTACGTCTTCGGGTGCCATAGAGGATCGATACTTTCGCAGCCGGATGTTTTCCAATTTTGAAATGTGAAATCGCGGCAACGGTCGTAGAAACCTTGAGGAAACCACTGCTTGAGCTGCGGCCATGCGTGCAGCAGGAAGGCAAACTGTTCCACCGTTTGCGAATGAATCTGCCGCGGCAGTGGATCGCCGCTTGGATCGCGCGTGGCAGGATTCACGAGGTAATAACCCAATCCCCAATGAACAAGCTGCAGGGCATCGGGCGCGCCAGTCTTGGGCGGTTCGAGTTCGGTGTAGTAGCGGCGCACGGCGTCCATGACCCCGGTCGAGTGCGGATTGTTCGCGTCGAATTTGAACTCGGGTGAAAGCACACGCGCCTTGTCCGCCGCCCAATTCATCTGCACCGGCATGCGGCTGATGCGTTCCGGAGCAGCCAGCCAAAGCATGATGAGCGACGGCGCTTCGAACGAATAATACGTCGTGTCGCGCCAAGGCCCGCCGCCGTACGCGGACGGATGTGTGCCGACGACGCTGCGGCAATCAATCATAAAGTCGATCGCCGTTTGCCAGAACGCTTCTTTGTAAAAATCGCGGCGAATGATGAACGGATCGGACTGACCGGGCTCCAGCGCGCCGCCGCTGATCGTGATGACGTATTCGTGTGAAGCATCCGCAGGTTTGAAAGTTGAGAAGTCGCCGATGTGATTGCGAATGACACCGGTGAAGAGCGCTGTGCTGTCCTCGACGCGTGGAGTGCGATGGAGTTCAAACTTCGTTCCGTCAGCCGTCAGCGGCACGGTGAAACGCTTGGGAAGAACCGTCTCGAATCCCACCTGATTTAGCGCGATGAGATGCTGATTGGTTTTGACTGGCGCGCCGTTGTCGTTGTTCGCCGACGAATCAGTCGCGAGTTTCACTCCTGTCCCGAGCGGAACGGGCGCGGCGAACAAAGCCAGTTCGCGAATCCTCGCCGGGCCCGCGCCGCCGGGACGAAATCGAATCTTCGCCGTGATGACAGGCTTCGTGAACTTGACTGCGAGCGCCTGGGCTGTGTTGCCCGAGACAGCGGCGGCTTGCTGCCAGGTTCCATCCGCCCATGCGTCAATCGTGAAATCACTGGCGGCATCGCCGTCCTCCCAACCGGAATAAACATGCGCACTGGAAATCGCGCGCGGCGCACCGAGATCGAGTTCAAGCCACTGTGCGTTGTCGCCCTTTCGGCTCAGCCAGCGAGAACCGTCCGACACGACACCATCCACAGCGTTGGACGCCGCATAGCGCGACTCGAATGTGGAACTGGCGGTCGCATTGGCATGGAGCGCGAGGTTGGTTGCTGTGAGTTGCGCAGCGGAAACGGTTGCCAGCGCGAACAACAAGGCGACAACGAGATGAATGCGACGGCAAAAGTTATCAGGAATCATAATTCGTAACAGCGCACTTCGAAGAGGGACGCGGGCACGTGCGAACCGGGCGAGGTCAATTCGATCGCGAGCTGGTTTGTGGTTATCGGCGGATCGACACGAATCGTCCGACGCGATTGATGATTGTCGGCGCACTCGAATAGAATGCACCCATCGGCCGCCGTCACTTTGATTTCCTGAACGCAGAACGGCATCACCCGCTCCGGGTGACCCATGAGGACCGATTCCATCGGATGGTCGTAATCAGTATCGAACACGAGTTCGATGCGACCGATGCGTTGCGGCGTGGCCCACGTGAATTGGACCATGGGCGTCGCATCATCGAACGCAGCAACCCACGCATTCGGCTGATTGGTTGGCCGTGCGATCCCGTTCGTCAGATTGGCGGCTGAAAACAATTCCAACGGCGGATCAATCTTTAGCGCGAAGTTCTTTCCACCCGGCCGGCGATGCGGCGTCCAGAACTCGAACGTGTCGATTCCAATACCGGGCGGGGGTATTTGCGTTGCGGACTTCGCCACCGACTTATTGCCGTTGTGGCAGACCGCCAACACACCGGTGACACGCAGATCGCTGAGATGCACCGACACCACTTCGTTCTTCATCAAACACACGAACGCGTAGCGCGACTCATCGATGTTGGCGTCGAACCGAAGCTCAATGGACTGACCTGCTCCGGCTGGCAACGGCACCGCGATCGTCGCCAACGTCACGTCGGGCGTGTGATTTTCCGGACGGCTGCTCACTCGCAACTCGGCGACAAGTTCAGTCGCATTGGCGGCATCGACTGTCACCGTGGATCGCGGAACGGGGCCGCTCTCGAGCGGCAGCAGCATGGCCCACGACTGCGCGAGTAGGAGCGTCTCTCCGTTTGGCGGCAGCGACTCGAGTTTCAATTCACTCGAGGCGGCGAAACGCACTTCGCGTTGCGTGAGATTCTCCGCATCCGACAATGCAACGTCCGGGATGAATTGCCCCGCGCGCAGCAAGTTGCGCTGAAGCTCCGCCATGCGATCCGGCGCGAGAAGATCGCGCGGCTGGAGATGGTCACGCAGGCAGAGCGCGGCGGCAGCCGCAACCGCCTGGGCGCTGTTCGCGCACGTGGCCATCACACGCGTCGAGCCGAAGGCGATGTGCGACGCGCTGATGATTCTGCCGGCGAGAAACAGGTTGCTGATGTTGCGGCTGTAAAGGCAGCGATAAGGGATTTGATAAATCCCCTTGCTGTGCCACTGCGTGCATCCGGCGTTCTCGCTGAACACACCGTCGGCGGGGTGCAAATCAATGGCCCAACCGCCGAACGACACGGCGTCCGCGTGGGTGCGCTGCTCGACGATGTCCTGCTGCACGAGCATGTAGTCACCTTCGAAACGGCGGCTCTCACGTTTGCCGGGAATGGTTCCGACCCATTCGAGCGTCAACGTTTCTGCTTCAGGAAAGCGGCCGGAGTTCTTGATGAAGTTCCACACGCCATACGCCACTTTCCACAGCTCCCATTTGATCGTCTCGGTCTCATGGATCGTGTCGAGCTTGCCACCCCATTCCAGCCACCAGAGGCGGCATCCACAGTCGCCGGTGCTGAAATCGCGCCAGCGCGGAATCTTCGTGATGTCGGCGAGTGCGTAACTCGGCGGCACGAAGCGGACGGGCCGTCCCGTGTCGCGTGAATAGAAATAAAGACTGTGCCCCAGCAACTCCGTGCCCGGCTCAGTGGGTGCCCACGCTTCGCCAAATTCAGAACGCGCCTCGGCGCCCATTCGGAATGCAGCGCCCGCGAGGAAGCCGACAATGCCGTCGCCGGAAGCATCGCAAAACAACGGCGCGGTAATTTCGTAAGCAGTCGAGTTCTGCGAACAGAACGCGCGCACGGATCGAATGCGATCCGCGCCGAGCTTCTCCAAGTCATGCACGGCAGTGTTCAGCAGCAGTATGATGTTTGATTCCTCGATGACTTTCTCCAGTAGGACGGTGTCGAGAATCAGCGGATTGCCTTCGGGATTGCGGTACATGTTCTCGACGAGGATTTCGTCGATCACTCCGCCTTCGCGCGCCCATCGGTTGTTGTTCCCCATGTGCGAGGTGGCGCCGAGAATCCAGAGCCGCACCTCACTCGACGCATTGCCGCCGAGCACAGGACGGTCCTGGACGAGCACGGTCTTCACGCCCGCACGCGCCGCCGTGATGGCGCAACAAACGCCTGCGAGCCCGCCACCGATGATGGCGAGATCGCATTCGAGCGAGACCGTTTTGAGTCGGCGAAGCTCAGAGCTGGGTGGATGATGGAGCGGCATAAAAGGTTTCATTCACTGCCGCCGCCAAGTCGGTAATCGTGCCCGGGCGTGAGCGGGAACTCGATGGCTCCCGTGCGCGGCTCGTGTTTGAAGGAAATGCTACGACCATCGCGCACCTCGGTGACAGTGAGTGTTTTGGCGTTCCATCCGGTGTGTTCCTGAAAAATCTGCGAACGAGTTTTGCCGTCTCGGTGCGTGAAGCGATACGACGTGCCACGCGTCGCGACTGGATAAATCACCGCGCGCAACGCAGCGTTCGTGCTTTGCAGATTACGGAGCACCAACACACCTTTGCCGCCCACAAAGAGCGGCGTCTTGCCGACTGGCAGCGAAAAATCTTTGAGCAGCTTTGGGCCACCATGAAGTTCGCCCGTGTCGTAGTCGATCCAATTTCCTGCAGGCAAATAAACATCGCGCGTCGTGGCCGTGGCGTAGTCGTTGCCATAAAGCGGCACGGCGAGCAGCGACGGCCCGAGCATCCATTGGTAGCCGCGAATGGTTGCGTTCTCACGATCGTACACCTGCGCGTCGCCCGGATAGACGAGCGGCAGCGGCGCCATGCTCCATGGGAAACCAGTTTCGAACGCGTCGATGGCAGCGCTGTAGATGTATGGATGCAACCGGGCGTGAAGCTTCGCCGCGGACAAAACAACTTCGT
>DATHEW010000677.1:0-3695 GCA_035318425.1 Candidatus Acidiferrum sp.
GATGCGATAGCGAACGCGAAAAGATTTCGCGAGCGGTTCGAGGTGAATGTCCGACGCGCGCATCTTGTACGCTTCCACGATGATCTGATTCACCAACTTGATGATCGGCGCGTCAGCATCCACCGTCCCGCCGTCATCGACCGCACCGGCGGCGGTTTCCACTTCGCCCTCGGTGATGTCCTGGATCATCTTCCCGACGGAGTCATCCGAAGCGCCGTAATACTTGTTTAGCGCAGCATCGATCTCTTCGTCGGAAGCAACCTTCGGTTCGATCTCAAGTCGCAGCAGATGATGCAACGCATCGATCGTATCGAGATCGGAAGGATCGCTGAGCGCGACGCCGATCGCACCGTCATGGCGGTACACCGGCACCACGCGATAACGCTTCGCTACGTGACGCGGGATCGATGCGAGGACTTCATCAGCCAGGCGGGTTTCACTCAGCGTGACGACTTCTGCATTGAAGTAAGTCGCCTTCGCTTGAGTAACTGCCATCGCAGGAATGACCTTGCGAGTGATAAGAAGATCAATGACTCCTTCACCCGTTGCGGCCGCGTCGGCTTGCACAGACGCAACTTGTTCGTGCGTCACGTATCCAAGGTCGATCAGCGTATCGATCAGATAATCGTCTTTAGCGGCCACTTATATTTTTTCTCCGGAGTCTGGGAAACAAGTCGCGAAATATTATCGGTGAACATCTGAGTGTCAACGCGCGCGCCACGAACTGAAGCTGAATTCACTGTTGATAGCCGAGCGTCTCGACCAAATCGCCCGTTGTCGCGCGAAACGCCTCGCTGACGCGCGGAGTGAAATGATTTTTCCAATCGCCGTGAACGCCTTTGCGCAAATGCGACGTCACGTCTTCCACTCCACGCTCGCGCCCCTTCGCCAGCGCCGCAAACGAATTTGCGGCCAGCACCTCGCGCAACTTTTCTTCCGGCATCGCGATGTCGCAGTGCGCAAAAAGCTTTTGGAACACCGCGAGTTGATTCGCATCGATCAAATCTTCGTATCGAAACACTGCCGCGTTTGGAGATCGCTTCGATGCGTCGATCCACGAGCGCAGCGCGGCGAAGAGTCCTTGCTCGTGCAATTGCTCGATTCCATAACACAACCCCTCGTCCTCCGACGCTGCGTTCAACTTCTCCCGCTGCTCCCCGATGTCAGACATGACTGGATGTGAATGTTTCCATG
Source organism: Candidatus Acidiferrum sp. (assembly GCA_035318425.1). Lineage (GTDB taxonomy): Bacteria > Verrucomicrobiota > Verrucomicrobiia > Limisphaerales > SIBH01 > JANNGC01. The sequence continues at coordinate 1,195 of DATHEW010000677.1, forward strand.
AAAAATACCACGACACCAAAATGTCACGCGGATCACGCATGACGAAGAACGCGCGCCACGACGAGGGCTTCGGGATCGCGATGAAGTTTTCCCATCCAATGTAAATGGGCGTGACAATCGTGTGCGGAGGAAACGGTTTATCGAACGTGCGCTCGCCGATCTTGCGGATGTCGGCGCCGCCGGGAAGCTCGCGCTGATAGCGATACGTGTGCAGCCCAGAGGCGCGATACGTTTCGTCCGCGGCGAGGATGCGCGCGATCCATTGGCTCGCTGTTTTGTGAACGCAGCAGTGATAAATATTCTCCGCCACCGAACGATGCATGACCTCGTCCGTCTTCCCGCCGCCGAACAGTTTCTTCATCAAGCCGCCTGGTTGCTTCATGGGTTTACGAATCGAACGTGCGTTCCAATCCGGTCGCAAGAGAATTCATGAGCGCAGTTGTTGCTCGATGAGTGCGAGCGCGTGTCGTTGCATCTCTTTCAACTCCGCTGCGGCCTGGCGATGTTGCCTGCGATCACGCCAGCCACTCGGCCGCAAATACCACGCGCTCGTTTTCTCTCGCCGGCGCTGCGCGGCGAATTGGTATTGCCAGAGGTCGCACAACTTTTCCGCAATCCGATTGGTCTCCGGCGAAATGCTCTCGCGAACACGCGCCAGCGCCATTCGCGCCGCTTCGATGCGAAGCGTGTCAGCGTTCCCTGCGACGCGCTTCGTGCGAGCATGAAAAACGAAAGTGGAAATCTCATCCGGGAGGATGCCGAGCCGGATGTCCGCGCTGTGTCGCAATCCCCAACCCACATCACCCGCGTGCCCGAAGTCCGTCGGGAACGGACGCTCTCGGAGACACTCGGTGCGGTACACATTACTCGCGGAACTGCCGAGGATCGCTTTGCGCATGAACGTGAGCGCGAGTAGGAACGCCTGCTCCGGCGTGAACACCGTCGTCACCTCCAATTTCAATCCTTCGATGATTTCAAAGATCGGCCAGCGCTTCGTCACGCTCGTGCCGTGCTCGTCCACCAACTTTGGCGGACTGATCACCACGTCACACGCAAACTGCCCCGCTGTTTTAACGAGCTGACGAAGACCATCCGCCGTCATCGCGTCGCCAACCGTCGAGATGTAAACGTACTCCGCCGCGCACGCGCTCACGCCAAAGTTCCATGACTCGTAGAGCCCGGGCGGATGCGTAAGGAAGCGCGCGCTGCCGAACTCACGCCGGAGCAGTTCTACGGTGCCATCGCGCGACTCGCTATCCACCACCACCAGTTCACGTACGTGAGGCAACAAGTCGCGAACGGTTGCGATGTGCCTTGGAAGCTGCCCCATTGAATTCCGGGTGGGTAGCAACAGGCTGACGGGCAGTGTGTCCATGGCGGCCCACTCTCTACTGCGGTCGAGAGCTGGTTTTCCCGGTCCTTCGCAAAATGCCGTTCATCCAGCGAGCGAAGGCGGAAGGTGGCCGCAGCGTTGCTTTCAATTCCTTGATGGTCAGGATTTGGAACCGGAGCCGCGGATACTTGTGCCGGAGCATGGCTTCGAGATCTTCGATATCCTGTGCGGATGTCTCGGGGCATTCCACGCCGGCCAGCGAATATTGTTCTGTCTGCCACGCGTTCAGAGGCTCCATGCTGTAAATGAAAGAAACCGGTCCGCTCGATTCGATCAACTTGAGCAACCGGGCGCAGCGCCCCAGGTACTTTAGATGGACGCGTTCGTAATCTTCTTTCCCCTTCGCCGAGAAGTCGTGCGGGAAGAGCATTTTGTACCGCTGGCAAACAACTGGCGTGATGATGTCATCGGACATCTTCAAGGCCGTGTCATCTTCGTCAAAGAGAAGCCGCTGCACGGGCTTCAGATAAACGAGATTTTTTGCGCTGAGATAGTCGTCAAAAGAATTATCGAGCAAACGCACTGCGGAGGACAGCGGCGTGATGTTCCAATCGAAGGGATAAGCGCAATTCCTCAGACTGCGGCTTCGCAAAAAATGAGAAATGGAGCAGTCACGTCCCAGCGGAATCGCTTCGGTGTTGTTCCAGGACATCTGGCCTTCAGCCCTTTTCAGACGTCGCAACGCGCGCCTGTGGTGTCGCGGCCGGCAAATACCCCAGTTGTTCCATTACCGAACGATGGTGTTGCAGAAAAAGATCGTGAAGGCGGGGCGGCTTTTCGTCGGCCCAGGTTCCAGTCCTGCCCTTCCGGAAAAACTCCGGGCTACGTTTTTGAAGCGCGGCGAAATCTGGCACGACGCCGCCGGTAAGAGTCTGCAAATTAAATCCAAGCTCCACCAGAGCTCGTTCGACTTCGCTTTGCGGGGCCTTGATGAGATCCTCATACCGCACCGTGGCCGTTTTGGCGTCAGCACGATCGATCCACGCCCGCACGTTGTTGCTCCAGCCTCCGAAACGGGGTTTTTGCCAGATCAACTTTTCCAGGCGCCGCTCGAATTCTTTTCGCTCGGATGTCAGTAATCCGCGCGTCTTCTTCCCCTTGAAGGATT
>DATHEW010000678.1:0-2944 GCA_035318425.1 Candidatus Acidiferrum sp.
GCTCGTAAATCGCCAATCGTAAATCGTAAATGCGAAACATCGTCCTCCTCGGTTCCACCGGCTCCATCGGCACGAGCACCGTCAAAGTTGTTGAAGATCTGCCGGAACGTTTTCGCCTGCTGGCACTCGGCGCTGGCAACAATGTCGAGTTGCTTCGCGAACAGGTTCGCAAACACAAACCCGCTGCGGTCTCGGTGGCTGATCCGAAGAAAGCGCAAGAGCTCGCCGTGGAATTTCCCAGCATTCCGATTCACTCGGGCAGCGACGGCTTGCTGAAACTCGCGACGCTGCCTGAGGCCGACATCGTCCTCATCGCCATTGTGGGCACAGCCGGTTTGCAACCTGCGCTGGCTGCGATTCGTGCCGGCAAAGACATCGCGGTCGCATCAAAAGAAATCCTCGTCATGGCTGGCGAGATTGTGATGAAGGAAGCGCGCCAACACGGCGTGAAAGTGCTCGCGGTGGATAGCGAACATTCCGCGATCTTCCAGTGCCTTGATGGCAAACCACCGTCATCAGTACGCAAGCTGTGGCTCACGGCGAGCGGTGGACCGTTCCGCGACGCAACACAATGGCCGAAGGATAAGTTCTCCGAGATCACGGTTGAACATGCGTTGAAACATCCGTCGTGGGTCATGGGCCGCAAGATCACCATCGATTCGGCGACGCTCTTCAACAAAGGCCTCGAGATGATCGAGGCTCGCTGGTTGTTCGACGTCGAGATGGCGCGCGTCGGCGTGGTGGTGCATCCACAAAGCGTCGTTCACTCGATGGTGGAATTCGTGGACGGCTCAATGATTGCGCAACTCTCGACGCCAGATATGTGTCTGCCGATCCAATACGCGCTGACGTATCCCGAGCGTGCTGCCAGCGATCGTGTGCAGACCAGTCTGGCCAAGTATGGCTCTCTCACTTTTGAAGAACCCGACACCGACCGCTTCCCTGCCCTCGTGCTCGCACGCACGGCGGGCGAAGTCGGCGGCACGCTGCCCGCCGTCCTGAATGCCGCGAACGAAGTTGCCGTGGACGCCTTCGTGAGTCGGAAACTGAGCTTCCTCGGCATCACGCAACTGGTGAGCCAGACCATGGAAGCGCACGAGGTCGTGAAGCATCCCACGCTGGAACAGATTCTCGAAGCGGACGCCTGGGCGCGGCAGGATTCGGCAGCCCGGATTTAAGTTCACATTGCTTCAACGCCGCTGCCCGCTATATTCACGCCTCGATTCGCCGATGACGCCGTATGCAAGTATTGAGATTTATCTTCATCCTGCTTGAAGTGCTAGTGCTCTTCAATGTGCTGATCTTTGTCCACGAGCTGGGCCACTTCCTCGCCGCCCGCTGGCGCGGCATGAAGGTGGATCGCTTCGCCATCTGGTTCGGCAAACCCATCTGGAAGAAGAAAATCGGCGGTGTCGAATACTGCCTCGGATGCATTCCCGCCGGCGGCTACGTGTCTCTTCCGCAGATGGCGACGATGGAAGCCGTGGAAGGCAAAGCCGATTCTGATGTGGAAGAACTGCCGCCGGTGACGCCGCTGGATAAGATCATCGTCGCGTTCGCTGGGCCGCTCTTCAGCTTCGGTCTCGCGCTGGCATTTGCATTGATCGTCATGGCGGTTGGACGTCCTGTTTCCGAGCGCGAGAAAACAACCACGGTTGGTTTCATCGAAACGAACGGCCCCGCTTTCAAGGCGGGGTTGCGCGTGGGTGATCGCATCCTGTCTGTTGATGGCCATCCCGTGAAGAAGTTCGAGGGCATGGGCGACAGCGTGAAATGGCGCATCGTCCGCAGCGAAGGTGAGACCATACCGATCACCGTGGCGCGCGCGATGCCGGACGGCACGACGAATCTGCTGACGCTCGAAGTGACGCCGGTGAAAGAGAAAACCAGCGCGCTGGAACGCAAGAGCCTGCGCATCATCATGATCGGGCCGGCTTTCACGGCGATCATTGCGGACGTGCTGACCAACAGCCCGGCGGCGCTGGCGGGCTTGCAGAAGAATGACATCGTCGAAGCAGCGAACGGCAAGAAGCTCTGGAGCTTCGGTGGGTTGGAGGAACAAGTCAGCGAGACGGGCACCAAGCCGATTCTCCTTACGGTCAACCGCAACGGCCAACGGCTGGAAAAAACGCTCGTCCCGGCGGCGCCCATTACTCCACCCAATGAAAAACCGATGCACGGCATCGCTTGGCTCGGCAGTGGAAAAACCGAACTGAGCCATCCTGGCGCCATCGAGCAGGTGAAGGACAGCGTCAACGCGATGGTGCAAACTTTCGGCGCGCTCTTTTCGCCCAAGTCCGACATCAAAGCGCAGCATCTCGGCGGCGCTGTGAAGATCATTGAAGTCTATTGGAAGCTGTTCGATGCCGAGCAAGGCTGGCGTCTCGCGCTATGGTTCAGCGTGCTGATGAACGTGAACCTTGCCATCCTGAACATGCTGCCGATTCCGGTGCTGGACGGCGGCCACATCACGCTCGCGCTGATTGAGGCCGCGCGCCGAAAGCCGCTGAACGAGCGTATCCTGAAATACATTCAGACTGCATTCGCCGTGCTCGTCATCGGGTTCATGCTCTACATCTTCTTCTACGACAGCGGCGACCTGATCCGCGAGAAGCGCAGCAAGAACAAAGAGGTCGAGATCAAGTTTGCGCCGCCGAAGTGAACGCGCCCCGATGCAAGCCGGCGGCGCGCCGTGAAGTCTGTTGACCGTTTCTGGGCTCGCTTCTAATTTGAGCGTCCCGGCGTCATTGCCGGAGCGTGAATGAACTATTGCCAGTCTCCTTTCCTCTATCAGCGGCGTCAAAGCCGCGAAGTCGCCGTCGGTGATCCAGCAGACGGCGGCGTGATCATTGGCGGGAATCATCCCGTGGTGAAGCAGTCTATGCTCACCTGCGACACGATGGACACGGCCGAGAGCGTGAAGCAAACGCTCGAACTCGTCGCC
>DATHEW010000679.1:0-4579 GCA_035318425.1 Candidatus Acidiferrum sp.
CTGATTATTCACGAGGGACAGCTCACGTATCGCAATGAAGGTTTGGTGCTGTGCGCGGACTTCGGCGTGTGGTGGGGCGAACAGAACGATGGATTGCCGCTGCCGCTCGGCGGCAACGTGATTCACAAACGGCACGCGCCCGCCATGCGCAAAACGGTTTCAGACATCCTTACCGCGAGTATCCAGTTCAGCCTCGATCATCGCGCCGAGGCGGTGCAGCACGCGCTTCAGTACGCACGCGACATGGGACGCGATCTCGCGGACCAGTTCGTGGGCATGTACGTGAACCACTGGACGCTCGATTATGGCGAGAAGGGCAGGGAATCTATCCGGCGTTTTCTGCGCCAGGCCCATGAACGTAAGTTGATCCCGTGCGCGCCTGACCTTGAGTTTGTCGTGTGATTCGGTCAACCCGCACGCGCCTGCACGCGCCGTATGCATGATGTTCCGGGACACGGGGAGGGAAAAGGGGGAACGCGGCTTTTGGATTCAACTGGCACGTCGTTGGCTCAAGCTGTGTCGGGGAGGATTGGATGAAAATCATAGACGTCAGTTGGGTCGCAGGTCAAAAGAGCACCGTAAGAATCTCGGTGCAAAAACCACAGCAGCACTCCGCAGTGTGGCCAGAGAAGGGCGTTAGCGTGGATGCCTCATCAAAAAATCTCATTGTTATCACCGGTTCAGGTGGTGTTCTGCGTCACTGGCCCCGTCCCTCGAATTGGTAATTCCGTCTGGCAGTTTTCCTTGGCTCGCGTTTGAATGTGGCGAACCTGTTTCGCCATGAGATCACCACGTCGTTTGCGTTTGCCTGTGTTGCTGCTGCTTGCCGCAGCCTGCCTCGTCCTGACCTTTACTGCCCGCGCGCAGATCGGCGTCAGCAACCTTGTGGACAAATCGTCGTCGTACGATGACCGCGTCACGTTCTACATCACCAACAGTCCAGGCTTCACGTATCTCGCGTTGCTCAATGGTCAGCCGGTGTCCATCGGATCAGCCGTGCTGGTGGACAAGCCGGATTATTACGAACTCGCGATGTGGCGCACGAACACCACGACCAGCGCCGTGGCAACACAACTTGTGCGCTTCATCGTGAAAGCGAGTGAACGCGTCAATACCGAGCTGGGTTTGCCGCCGCACACGCCGTTTCCCGTCATTCAATCATCACCCGCCGAGTTCACGAACGCGCGCGTGCGAGTGATCGTGCCGAAGTTTTTTCCTGCCGGTTACGAGATCCCGGTGGTCGCGTGGGTCGTGGATGAAGAGGGTCACGCCATACGCGCGAACGGTCTGCTCGCGGCTGCCAGTCATCCAACGATCCAGGTGAAGCGCGGAGTTGGTTCGGGTTTTCTTTCGAGCAATAACGCCGCGGGACCGTTGAATTACGCGCCACAGATTGCTGGGCTCGCCACCAACAAGACGATCGATATCGAAGCGAGCACAAGCTGGACACCGATCACTGGAACATTGAGCGGCAGCACGGTCTGGCCGGCGAACTCGCGCATTCACGTCATGAGCGGCGCGATCATTCCGGCGGGGTCGTCACTCACCGTCGGCGCGGGGACCATCGTTCGCGTGGACACTGGCGTGAGCATCACGAACAACGGAACCATCACGATCGACGGCACCATCGACGAACCGGTCGTGTTCATGCCCACGGTAAAATCGCAACCGTGGGGCGGCTTTGTACAGCACGCCAACAACACGACGTTTACCGCGACGGGGGCGATCTTTACCGGGAGTGGCCTGGACGCATGTTGGTACAATGGGCACGGCTGCAGCTCTGGCAGCTCGGGCCTTGGCAGTCATCGCGGAGAGGAAGCGTTGCTGGCGTTGAACGGCGGCAACTGCAATGTCAGCCTGACCGACTCCGCGGCGATTCATCTCGCGGGGCAGCTCGGACATTCCGTCGGTGGCGCGGGGAAGTCTTACGACATTCGTTTCACGCGCTTTCTGATGCAGGGTGCGACGACCGGTGGCGAGTACAGCAGTGTCAATTTCACCGTGAACGACAGCGCAATCATCGATTGTCCGGAAGACTCCGCGGAATTCGAAGATGGGGATAATGACTCGCTCTACATCGTGAGCGGCAGTGGTTACTTCACGAACATGCTGATCGGATGGACGAAGGATGACGGCATCGACTCCGGCGGCGGCGGCAGCGCTCCGTTGATTTATCAATCGTGCTGGTTCGAGGCCACGTTTCACGAGGGCAACTCGTTGTCTGGTTCGAAGGATGTGTTTTCGCGCGACACGGTTTACATCGATTGCGGCCAGGGAATCGAAGACGGCTACGACGCACCTGTAGCTCGATTGGACCGGTGTTTTTTCACAGCTTGCAAGAGCGGCATTCGATTTGGAGACAACTACACCAGCGGCTATTCCTACAATGGCCAATTGACTGCCACGAATTGCATTTCGATCTATAATCACCGCGACGTTTTTGGATTTAACTGGGCGGCGAACGGCTGGACGAACTCGACTCGTCTCGCCGCGAGCAACAATTGGATTACTACTGCGCATCCTTATTACCCGAACAATGCGATCTGGAATGCTCCGACCGATTCGTGGCGGCTCGGTGTTTATGGCGCGCCGGGACGCGTCGGCGCCGGGTTTGCCACACGCGGCAGTTCGATTGTTCAAGCGGGCACTGGGATTCCCATTGGCCTCAGCCGCTTTTGCAGCAACGAGGTGACCGTGGGTTACGAGATCGATGGCACCGACGGAACTCACCTTACCGGGACGTTGGTTTTCCCTGAGGGACAAACGCGACAATCTATTCCTGCTCCAACAAACGTAAATGGGGTGTTGCGCATTGGCTTGGTGAACGTCGTAAATGCGGACGTGACGGGTGCTTCGTCGTTGCTGTTCCAAAACCTGCCGCCCGAAACCAATGGTACACCCACGGTGCTTTCACCGCTCGGGGCGCAATGGAAGTATCTCGATGATGCAACTGAGCAAGGCACGGCGTGGCGTGCGCCTGGTTTCGATGACAACACGTGGAGCAATGGTGTGGCGCGATTGGGATTCGGTGGGGATGCGTCGCCGCTTGCTACAACCATACGCCGCTTCGTGCCGGGGAGCGGAACGGTGCAGGGGACCAACTACTATTTCCGCCGGGCCGTCGTGGTAACGAACGCCACGAACTTCGCCGGTATTCAATTCCGCTATCAGAGGGATGACGGCTGTGTCGTTTATCTGAACGGCAACGAAGTGTTTCGTAACAACATGAATCCAGGACTGGTGACCGCTAATACTTTTGCTTCGAACACCGTCAGCGGCTCGACGGCGACGCTGATGTTTTGGACGAACACAGTGTCGCCCACGAACTTTGTGGCCGGCACCAACGTGATCGCTGCTGAAGTTCACCAGATCGGCAACACTTCCAGCGACATCGCGTGGGAGATGGAGTTGCTCGGTATCCCTGCGCCATCGCTTCCGCGCATCAACGTGACGCAACTCGGCGGCGGAACGATGGTGTTCTGGGTGAACGGAACATTGCGGCTCGAAGAGGCTGATTTTGTAATTGGTCCTTGGACCACGGTCTCCAATGCCCCTTCGCCAGTAACCATTCCGCCAGGCACAACGCAGAAATTCTATCGACTTGGCCAATAGCGTTCTGCTCAAGAACCACCGGCCGTGCGCCGATGAACCGGCAACACGGGACAGCAGCATTTGCCTGACCTGATTCCTCGCAGCGACGGCCGGCTGCCCGTGTCTGCTTGTGAATTGCTGCACGGGACATGTCAAAGCGAAGCGACGCAGGGCGAGGGCTCTGCACGGGTTGCTTGTTTCAGTGGTGTTTGCCACGACGACGGTTGCTTTCGACGCAGAAACCGACGCGCGCCTGCGCAAGTTGGCTGAACAGAACGAACAGCTTCAACGCACCGTCGCCGAACAAAGCAAAACGATTTCCGCGCTCAGCCAGAAGGTTTCTCAAATCGAAGAGGCTCGCGGTGAAGCACTGCCCGGTTCGCCAGAGTCAGATGCATCGGCGCGCAAGTTTCTCGGCGGTCTCGGCAGTCAGACGAAGGTCAACATCAGCGGGCAGGTCGCGGCAGCGTATTTCAAGACAGGCCGTGAAGGCATGTTCCCCAACGGTGAGTTCCGCCTCGACGATGCTCGCATCGCGCTCGACGTGCGCGCATGGGAAGATGTTTACGGTTTCATCGAACTGGAATTGACCACGCGCGAAGCGGGCGACGAGAACACGCATCTTGGCGAAGCCTACATCGATCTCGAACGCATCGTGAAATGGCGCGGGCTGGATTCGCTCGTCAACTTTCGCATCGGTCGGTTCTACACACCATTTGGCGAGGAATACCTCGTGCGCTATCCCATCGACGATCCATTGATCACGCATTCGCTCAGCGATTTCTGGGCGTTCGACGAAGGCGTGGAAGTGTATGGCTCACACGGGCCACTGCAGTACGCGCTCGCGATTCAGAATGGAGGTGTGGGTGCGCTGCGCGACTTCACAGACGACAAAACATTCGCCGGGCGCATCGCGTATGAGCCGGCAAAATGGCTTCGGCTCAGCGCAAGTGGAATGCGCAGCGGAGACATCTCAGCGCGAAACGAT
>DATHEW010000680.1:0-9283 GCA_035318425.1 Candidatus Acidiferrum sp.
GATCCAGCGGACCTGCGCAGGCGGCGAAATGTGAATCATACCGAACACGTTCGCCTGATGCTGGACATCATGGCGCTGGCGTTCTGGACCGATTCCACGCGCATCGGGACGTTCATGTTCGGAAACGCAGTAAGCGGCAAAAACTTTTCCTTCCTTGATGGAGTGAAAGGCGGCCACCACGAGATTTCGCATCACGAGAATCGCGCCGAAAGCCTCGAGCAGTTCAAGCGCATCAATCAATGGCACGTCCAACAGTACGCCTACTTCGTCGAGAAACTGCGCTCGATCAGAGAGGGGGAGGGCACGTTACTCGACAACTCGATGATCGTGCTCGGCGCCGGCATGCATGATGGCAATCGCCACGATCCACACAATTTGCCACTCGTGCTGGCGGGTCGAGGAGGCGGGACCATCTCCACGGGACGCAACTTGGTTTACGAGAAGAACTCTCCGCTCTGCAACCTGTGGAACTCGATGCTGACCCGCGTCGGCGCGCCGATGGAACGGTTTGCCGACAGCACGGGAGAATTGACGGGCTTGAACGATCCAGATTTTCGCGGCGTTTCTACTTCGTAGCGGTCGCGTATTGAATCGCCGGAGCGCAATGACGATGAACCGGACGGTTTTAATTTGGAGCGCGATCAGTCTGGTGTTTTTGGCCGAGGCAACCGCGCTCGCCGCCATCGACGCCTCGAACTGGTGGAGTTTTCAACACGTTACAAAACCAACCCTGCCGGAAGATGAAACCGCGCGCGCGTTGAACCCGATCGATTCATTCATCCGCGCCAGGCTGACGAAAGAGCGTCTCTCTCCAGCGCCCGAGGCGGATCGGCGAACGCTGATTCGCCGCATCACGTTTGACCTCACAGGTCTGCCACCGATGCCAGAAGAAGCCGGGGCTTTTCTTCGCGATCAATCGGCTGACGCTTACGAGAAAATTGTCGATCGCCTGCTCGCGTCACCGCGTTATGGCGAGCGTTGGGCGCGGCACTGGCTCGATACGGTCCATTATGGCGAGACGCATGGATACGACAAAGACAAGCCGCGGCTCAACGCGTGGCGTTATCGCGACTACGTCATCGAAGCGTTCAACAGCGACAAGCCTTACTCGCGATTCATCCAGGAACAACTTGCGGCGGATGCGCTGTTTCCAGATGAGCCGCAGTGGACTCCCGCGCTCGGCTTCATCGCGGCGGGACCTTGGGATTTCGTCGGCCACGTGGAACTGCCGATCACCAAGACGGACGGGCTGATCGCGCGCTACAACGATCGCGACGACATGGTCATGAACACCATGAGCACCTTTCAAAGTCTCACTGTTCACTGTGCACGCTGCCATGATCACAAGTTCGATCCGATTTCCGCGCGTGATTACTACGCGCTGCAAACGGTCTTTGCCGGAGTGGACCGCGCGGATCGTCGTTTCGACAAGGACGCCCAGATCGCGCGCGAGAGAAGAGAACTGACCGAGCGAATTCGAGTCCTTGCGGCGGAGCGCACGGCGATCGAAGCGGAAATTGCGAGCGCGGGTGGAGAACCGCTGCAAGCGATAGACCGGCGCATCAACGCGGCGCAATCCGGTGCGAAAGAGAATAAGGCGGCTGCCTTCGGCTATCACAGCTCCATCGCCCTTCATCAGAACGAAACGAAGTGGGTGCAGGTGGATATTGGTCGCGTCGTTGAGTTGGACCGCATCGAGTTCGCGGGCTGTCACGACACTTTTAACAACATCGGAGCGGGATTTGGTTTTCCGCTTCGCTACAAGATCGAGGTGTCGAACGACGCCGCCTTTCGAAACGGAGTGACAATCGTCGAAGACCAGGGCGATCGTGATGCGCCGAATCCCGGGACCGCGTTGCAATCGGTCGAAGTTTGCACCTGCTTGACCGATGACGCATCGCGAGTGAAAGCGCGTTTCGTTCGGTTCACGGCCACAAAGCTCGCTCCGCGGCAGAATGATTTCATTTTCGCGCTTGCCGAACTCCGCGTGCTTGACCCGTCGGGAAAGAACGTCGCCGCCGGTGCCACTGTGACTGCGTTGGATTCGATCGAAGCGCCCGTGCGATGGCAGAAGCGCAATCTCGTCGATGACCATTACGTCCGTGCAGAAACGAGCAGTGGCGGTGAGTCGCTGGCCATCTTGCAGATCGAGCGGGAGAAATTGACTCCTGATGCCTTGAGAAGTCGCCTTCAATCGAACTCACTCCAAAAGGAAGAAGTCGCGCCGCGTTTGAAAGCATTGCCGGCGGAGGAATTGGTTTACTCAGCTTCGCGCGACTTCCCGGCGAATGGTGGATTCATTGCAGCGAAACAACCGCGGGCCGTTCATCTGCTCAAGCGCGGCGATGTGAAGAAACCGGGCGAGGAGATGAAGTCCGGGACGTTGACTGGCATCCCCGCTTTGGCTCATGCGTTCCAATGTTCGGACGAAGCGGATGAGAGTTCACGCCGCGCGGCATTGGCGAAGTGGCTTACGCATCCGGATAATCTGTTGACCCGGCGATCGATTGTGAATCGCGTGTGGCACTACCATTTCGAACGGGGCCTCGTCGAAACGCCGAACGATTTCGGACGCATGGGCGCGGAGCCGAGTCATCCTGAGTTGCTCGACTGGCTAGCGTTTTGGTTTCAGGAGAACGGCGAGTCATTGAAGAAGCTGCATCGCCTAATCGTGACCAGCGCGACTTACAGACAGGTTTCCAGTGAACCAAAACCGGGCGGCGTTCCCGCTGACTCCGGCAATCGCCTCTTGTGGCGGATGAATCGCGCGCGCCTCGACGCAGAACAGTTTCGCGATTCGATCCTCGCCGTCAGCGGTCAACTCGACCTCACGATGGGTGGACTGTCGGTGCAACAGTTTGCATTCAAGGACGATCACTCACCGGTCTATGACTACGCGCGATTCGATCTCAATAGTCCCGGAGCGAATCGCCGCAGTATTTATCGCTTCGTTGTTCGAAGCATGCCCGATCCGTTCATGGACGCGCTCGACTGCCCGGACGCGAGCATCCTGTCGCCGGTTCGCAACACGACGATGACGGCGCTCCAGGCGTTGGCGGTGCTGAACGATGCGCTCGTGATCAGACAAGCGGAGAAGTTTGCTCAGCGATTGGAGAAGGAAGCGAATTCCGTAGATAAACAGATCAGCCGCGCTTACGAACTCGCCTTGCTGCGTAGTCCGAGCGCCGCTGAGCGTGAGCGTTTGGTAAACCACGCGAAGAAGCATGGCTTGGCGAATGCATGTCGCGTGCTCTTCAACAGCAACGAGTTTCATTTTCTCGATTAACGGTGAACACGACGCGTCACACTTGTTCGTCTCAGCAATTGCCACTGCCCGCGACAGCACCGTTTTCACGACGTGATTTTCTCTGGCGTTTCGGCGGAGGGCTTGGCGGCATCGCAGCGGCTCATTTGCTCGGCACGCAAGGCTTGCTCGCTGGCGCTTCCAAGCCGAAGCAGGAGTTCAATGGTGGGTTGCATCATCGCGCGAAAGCGAAGCGGGTCATTCAACTGTTCATGTCAGGCGCAGCGAGCCAGTGCGACACATTCGATTACAAGCCGCTGCTGATTCAGCGCCACGGAGAGAAGTTCGATCCCGGCGGAAAGGTTGAGTTGTTCCAGAGCGAAGCCGGCGCGGTGATGAAGAGTCCGTGGGATTGGAAGCAGCGCGGGCAATGCGGCAAATGGATCAGCGAACTGGTGCCTCACATCGGCTCATGCGTGGACGACATCAGTTTTCTGCACTCGATGACTTCGAAGTCGAATGTTCACGGACCGGCCACGTTCATGCAGAGCACTGGCTTCGTGTTGCCAGGATTTCCCAGCGTCGGCGCGTGGGTTTCATACGGACTCGGCGCGTTGACGGATAATCTTCCCACCTACGTTGCGCTTCCGGACGTGCGCGGGTTTGCACCGAACGGCCCGGCGAACTGGGGCGCGGGATTTCTTCCGGCGGCTCATCAGGGAACGATGATCCGCGTGGGAAGTCCCAATCCTATTCACGATCTGTTTCCTTCGACGAACGCCGCGTTCATCAACCCGGAGAGCGAACGGGATTCCCTCGCGTTGTTGAAACAAATGAACGAGGCGCACCGCATCGAAAGGGGAGGGGATTCGCGCCTCGACGCCCGCATTGCCAGCTACGAAATGGCGGCGCAGCTCCAGATCAGCGCGCCCGCGGTGCTGGATCTCTCCGGTGAATCCGAAGCGACGAGGAAGTTGTACGGACTGGACGCGGACATCACGCGCGATTTCGGCACACGCTGTTTGACGGCGCGACGTTTGATCGAACGAGGTGTTCGCTTCGTTCAAGTCTGGAGCGGCGCTGACAATGGTTTTCCGCGTCGCAACTGGGACAGCCACGAAGATCTCGCTCGCGATCATCTTCAGATGGCTCGTGGCATGGATCTACCGGCCGCGGCGTTGATCAAGGATTTGAAAGCGCGCGGGCTGCTCGATGACACCATCGTGATTTGGACGACGGAGTTCGGCCGCATGCCGTGCAGCCAGGGCGGCAAGGGCCGCGATCACAATCCGTTTGCATTCACGAGTTGGGTCGCGGGCGGCGGATTCAAAGGCGGCATGAGCTACGGCGCGAGTGATGAATGGAGTTACAAGGCCGAGAAGGACGTCCTCTATTGCTACGATCTTCACGCGACCGTTTTGCACCTGCTCGGCATTAATCACGAAAAGCTCACGTTCCGGCACAACGGCGTCGATCGCAGGCTTACGGATGTTCACGGCGAGGTTATCCGGGACATCCTCTATTGAAGAGTCAATGCACAGCCGGGAGTTGGAAGGCACTTAAGCGCATCATTCTTTGTCACGCGCCTTGCGCCTCGCGTGGCGCCAGAACTGGAAGCCTTGTTTCAAGGCAGTAGCGCCGAGCGGCGCGAGCAGACCCATCAGGTTGAGATTGAATCCGCCATGTCCGTTGTGGCGTGCGCTGCCAAGCCCGCGCCCGTGGCTCTGTGCTCGTTGAACCTGTTTCTTCGCGGCGAAAAATCCCATGGCGATGCCGGCCACTGGCGCAATCCATTTGTAGATGCTGCCGGCTTTCGTCAAGCCGCGCCGCCACTCGACCGCTTTCAGTCTTATCTGACCGCATTCGAGCTCGAGGATCTGCCGGTTGATTTCGCTCTCCAGCAGCAATTCCTCTTTGCGCTCGCGCAAATCGTCTAGGTCTTTAGGCATTCGATGTCCTTCTTGATTTGATCCAACGTGTCCTTCAACGGTGCCGGGCGTTCGAGTTTCTTTTGAAGGCCGATGGAGAAGTAAGCCGCCGCTCCCACGCAAACCGCGCAGAGTCCGAGCAAGACCCACGGCCGCGCCTCCGCTGGTGTGAGGAACGCGACCGTCACAAGGATTGCAACGATCGACAAGAGTCCAAACACCAGCGCGAAGCTCGCGAACAGCAGCGTGCGTACGAGCCAATATTTCTCTTCCTTCAACTCCAGGGACAGGAGCTCAAGGCGGTTGTGCAGCGTGCTAAGAACAGTCTCGCCCAGGCGCTTGAGAGTGCCGATCGTCGAGATGTGGTCCGGCGTCGTGGCGGCGCTCGGGATCGTCGTGGAGTCGGCGTCCATGTTATTTCCTTGTGACGAGGACACCGATCAGGATGCCGACGCCAAAGGCAACGCCGATGGATTGATAGGGATGATCGCGGATGACGCGGTCTGTAGCTTTGGCGCCTTCGATCGCTTTTTCATTCAAGTGTCCCAGGCTTTCGCGAGCAGAAGCGAGACTGGCCGCCAGGCGTGCGCGTGCTTCACGGGCTTTTTCGCCAAGGCCGCTCGATGTCTCCTTCACAAAGTGTTCTGCGTCGCTGGTGACGGACTTGAAGTTTTCTGCGAGTTGATTCCCTTCCAGTGTAGTTTCGTTCATAACCCTTCCTTCTTGCTGGGTCGCGGAGTGAACCGGTCATTCGGTGCGTCCCCGGACCTCGCGGCAATATTGCTCATCGCGTGAACGTGTCAACGATGCTGGGGCAACACTTGACAGGTGAAAAAAATCGGCGAGTGCTAAGACGTTCCGGCTCCCAGGGAAGGTTGGAACGGCTATGCAAAAGGGGATTGTTTTTTTCGGAATCGTTTCACTCGCCATTTGCTTTCAGGCGCCCGGCCAGCCGGCCATCACGAAGAATCCGGAAGACCGCGCAGCCGCGCCGGGTGGTCGCGTGGCCTTCAGCGTTGCGGCCGAAGGCCTGGCGCCGCTGCAATACCAGTGGCAGTTCAACGGCCAGGATTTGCCGAATGCTCGCGGCCGGGTGCTGAGCCTCGTCGCGAGTCCGACGCGCGCCGGCACCTACAGCGTGCGTGTCGCCGACGCCAATGGCGAACGGCGCAGCGCACCGGCCAATCTCCAGGTCGTGCGCAGACCGGCCTTCATCGTCCAGCCCAGGAACACCGTGGTGGGTGTCCATGCGACGGCGCAGTTCACCATCACGATGAACGACAGCGCGCCTTACTCGAGGATGATCTGGCACAACTCAAATCCGCTTGAGGGCTCGCACGAAATTCCTCCCAACGCCGCGGACGGAGTCGATGAACCGACGCTGACGATCGCGGATTGTGCCGACACTGATTCATACAACGGTATCTATTGGATCGCCGTGACGAACAGTGTCGGCGGGACGAAGAGCCGGCGTGTGCGGTTGACGGTCATCAGTGCGCCGGAGTTCAAGTTGGGACCGCAGGACCGCACAGTCCGCCGCGGCGGCGGGGCGACTTTCCAGGTGATCACGCATCCTGATCAGGCGCCCTGGAGGACTTATCAGTGGTACAAGGACGAACAACCGATTGCGGGCGCGACCGGACGTTTTCTGCGCGTTAGCAGGGCGCAGCCAGAAGATGCGGGATTCTACAGTTGCGCGGTGACGACGATAGGCGGCTCCCGCGAGAGCAACGGCGCTCTCCTGACCGTGCAGTGACGCTCGAAAAAGAAGCTCCGATTCAAGGCCACCATTCCGCAAACCGATACCAAACGAACACGTGATGCGAACGATCACGTGTTCTCTTGAATTCGATCAGGAAACAAATCGCTGTGTGCGTACTCTGGCTATCGCTTGCCGGAGTGGGATTTTTCGTGCTTTCAAAGTACGGGAACACGAGCGGCAGTACAGGCGAGCCGCCACGTGGATGGCCGCGAGGTGCGTCCATTCCACTCGATCGAGATCGTGCCACGTTGATCATGTTCGTCCATCCGCAATGTCCCTGTACGCGTGCGAGCATCGAAGAGTTGAATCGATTGCTGGCGCGCTCACGCGAAAAGGTTAAGGCGCACGTGTTCTTCCCCACCACGACCGCGCACGATTGGACGACGAGCAGCCTGCGCCGGAATGCAACCGCCATTCCGGGAGTCACGGTTTCAGACGATCCCGAAGGCGAACAGGCTCGCCTCTTTGGCGCAGAGACCTCTGGTTCCGTTCTCCTTTTTGATCGCGCCGGCAAGATGATCTTTCACGGGGGCATCACCAGCAGCCGCGGACATGCCGGCGATAATGTCGGAGAAAGCGCGGTGCTTTCCCTCGTGGTTGGCGAGAAGACGGTCGTGACGCAAACGCCTGTTTTCGGATGCGCACTACTGAATGCAGCCCGGGATTCTTCGAGCGAAACCCCATGAGTCTCGACGCAACGGATTTAACTATGCCTGCCGACGCTGTCTCCAGACGGACCGAGGATCTGTTCAAGGCCCAGCAGCAGAGCATCGTCAAGCACACCGATCAGATGTTCGCGTGGCTGATGATCTGCCAATGGATTTTCGGTGTGGCGTTGGCGCTGGGGATATCACCGCGCACCTGGGTGGGCGCTGAAAATCAAATCCATCTGCACGTGTGGGCGGCATTGATCCTGGGCGGAATTGTTACCGGCGTACCGGTGCTCCTCGCGTTCAGGCAAAGCGGCACCGTTCTGACACGGCACGCGGTCGCCATCGGACAGATGCTCATGTCCGCTCTGCTGATTCACCTGACGGGTGGCAGAATCGAAACGCATTTTCATGTGTTCGGGTCGCTGGCGATTCTGGCTTTTTATCGCGATTGGCGCGTTCTGATTTCAGCGTCGGCGGTGGTGTATGCCGATCATGTTCTGCGCGGCATCTTTTGGCCTCAGTCTGTGTATGGCGTTCTTTCCGCGCCCATCTGGCGTTCGCTCGAACACGGAGGCTGGGTTGTTTTTGAAGTCACATTCCTGCTCATCTCCGTTCGGAAGAGTCTAACCGAAATGGTTCTTGTGGCTGAGCGGCAGGCCAGGCTCGAAGCATTAAAGGAAGGTATCGAGCAAACCGTTTCCGAACGGACTGCCGATCTCCGGCGCGAGAATGCCGAGCGTCGCCAGGCCGAGGAACGGCTTCGCAGAAGTCAGGGGCAACTTGCGCAAGCACAGCAGATCGCGCGTCTCGGGAGCTGGGAATGGGACCTCGTGGAGAACAAAGTCATTTGGTCCGAGGAAACGCGGCGCTTATACGGACGCAATCCAGAAGATCTCGGTTCGTCCATGGAAAACTGCATGGATCGCGTGCATCCAGAGGATCTCTCGCGCGTGAGAGAGGTCATGGCCGAAGCGGTGCGAATGCGGCAGGCGTTCGCTTGTGACCATCGGGTGATCTTGCCGGATGGCACTGAGCGTGTGATGCATGGTCGCGGCGACATCCTCGTCGATGACGACGGCAGACCGCTCAAAATGTTCGGTACGGTGCAGGACGTTACCGAGGCCAAACGCGCAGAGCAGGCGCTGCGTCGCAGCGAAGAACAGTTGCAACAATCTCAGAAAATGGAAGCCGTCGGTCGCCTCGCGGGCGGAGTGGCCCATGATTTCAACAATCTGTTGACGGTCATCGGCGGGTACTGCGCTTTGTCCCTGCAGAAAGTGCAGCCCGGTGATTCGCTGCACAAGAGCCTCACCGAGATACAGA
Source organism: Candidatus Acidiferrum sp. (assembly GCA_035318425.1). Lineage (GTDB taxonomy): Bacteria > Verrucomicrobiota > Verrucomicrobiia > Limisphaerales > SIBH01 > JANNGC01. Next base: position 8,911 of record DATHEW010000680.1, read on the forward strand.
AGTCCTCGGATCGCGCCAGCGCTTTGACGAACCAGCTCCTCGCGTTCAGCCGGAAGCAAGTGCTTCAGCCTCGAGTGCTGCAAATCAATGACGTGGTGATGGGAATGGAAAAGATGCTGCATCGATTGATCGGCGAAGATGTCGAACTCATCACTTCCTTCGATGCCGCACTCGGAAATGTGAGAGCAGATCCCGGCCAGCTCGAGCAAGTCATCATGAATCTTTCCGTTAATGCGCGGGACGCAATGCCGCGCGGAGGCAAGCTGACCATCAGCACCTCGAACGTAATGATCGATCAAAAGACCCACTTTCGAAATCGCACGCTCGATGTTGGCCATTACGTCATGCTCGCTATCACCGACAACGGAATGGG
>DATHEW010000681.1:0-3616 GCA_035318425.1 Candidatus Acidiferrum sp.
AATCCTGGACGACTACAATCGTTTCGGCCCTGAAGTTCAGAAGACCGTCATCGAAGCACTGAAGCGGGCGGTCGAGCTGCCGTTCTCCCCGTGAACGTGATGGTTGGGCGCGCTGGGAACAGCGACGCCTTGCCAACCCAGTCGGTTCAGAAGTTCAGGCCGCGCTCGCCACGTCGCGACACAAAAGCAATGCTTCGCCAGATGGCCTGGCTGCAAATTGAATCGCAGTTCGAACCGATGCTTCGTGCGCTCGGATTGAGTTCGTTTGAAACGATCACCAAACACTTCACCCACGGTTCAATGACCCGAGGCGAAGTATTCGTCACGCCGGCCCGGTTGAACGCGAACGCCACCTCGATGGATGTGTTCTTTAAGTTGTATCGTCATGAGAGGCCGAGTTGGCGCTTCTGGAAACGTGACTCGAAGGCACGACGCGAATTTCAGAATTACCGACAACTCGAAACACTTGGCGTTCCCGTTGCGCAGCGGGTTGCAGTGGGCGAGCAACGCGATGTGATCGGGCGCTTGAAGAGCGCGTTCATCATCACGGTCGCCGTGCCGGGTGCCCGCACGCTCATCGAGTTCGCGCAGGATCAGCCCATGCGTGCTGGCCGGCTACGGATTTATGCCGAACTCTCTCGCGCCGTTCGGGTGATGCACGAAGCGAACTTCTTCCATCACGACCTTGTCTGGCGGAATGTGCTGGTGAATGAACGTGGCGAAATCGTTTTGATTGATTGCCCACGTGGCGGTGTGTCGCACTTCGGAAAGGAGCGCCGCCGCCTTCGCGATCTGGCGTCTCTCGACAAGTCGGCGTGGAAGTTCTGCCGCCGCACCGAGCGATTGCGTTTCCTCCTCGCGTATCTCGGCAAGACGCGCGTCGATGACGAAGCGCGAACGCTCATTCACACGTGCCTCAGCTATCGCCGTACGCGTTGGCCCGAGGATTGGAGCGGGAAATAATCAAACGCCCGCCGCAATCGAATCACCCATCTCGCGTGTGCTGACTCGTTTCGCCGTCGTATCAACTGCGTTAAAAATATCGCCCGTGCGCAGGCCGGAGTTGATTGCTTTGCTCACGGCGAGATCAATGGCACGTGCGGCATCGTTGAGCTTGAAGCTGTAGCGAAGCATCAATGCCACGGACAGAATCTGCGCGATCGGATTGGCGAGATTTTTCCCAGCGATATCCGGCGCAGTGCCGCCGGCAGGCTCGTAAAATCCAAACGTCTGTTCGCCGCTGGTTGCGCCAAGGCTCGCGCTGGGCAGCATGCCGAGCGATCCCGCGAGCGCTGCCGCTTCATCGCTGAGAATGTCGCCGAACATGTTCTCGCACAGCATCACGTCGAACTGCGTGGGTCGCAGCATCAACTGCATCGCGCCGTTGTCCACGAACATGTGTTCGAGCGTCACCTCCGGGTAATTCTTGCCAACCCGCGTCACGACTTCTCGCCAGAGCACGCCATTCTCGAGCACGTTCGCTTTGTCGATGCTCGTGACTTTCTTGCGGCGAAGTTGCGCCACCTCGAATGCCACCTGAGCGATTCGCTCAATCTCCGCGGTGGTGTAAACCATCGTGTCGGTGGCGCGCTGCTGGCCGTTGCCGAGGTCTTCAGTCTTTTTGGGCTGCCCAAAATACATGCCGCCGGTCAGTTCGCGCACGACCAGGATGTCAATGCCGTCGCCCTGACGATCCGGCGCGAGTGGGCACGAGTGAGCCAAGGCTTTGTGTAATTGGACGGGCCGAAGGTTCGCGAACAAACCAAACTCCTTGCGCATCCGCAGCAGTGCCGCGCGTTCGGGACGCTCTTCCTTTGGGATCGTCGGATCACGATCCGGCAACCCGACGGAGCCGAAGAGGATCGCGTCGCTTTCTTTGGACAAAGCGAGTGTGGCGTCCGGAAGCGCTTTGCCGGCGGCATCGATTCCAGCCCAACCCACCGGTGCTTCCGTGATTTGAAAGCTGAGCGAAAATTTCTTCTCCACCGCGCGCAGCACTTTGATGGCTTCGCGCATGACTTCAGGCCCGATGCCGTCTCCAGCGAGTGCGGCGATCTTGTACGTCTTCGACATGGGCGCGGAGGGTAGCGGGCGTGGTGTGGGAGTGAAGGATGAAGTTATTTTCCTTCATCGCCGCCATCGCGGTCGATGTCGTTCAGCGTGCGATCGAGCAATTCCTTCTGCTCGTCGCGCGCGCGTTTGCGCGTGATGCGCATATCGATCAATGCGGTGAGAATGGCGGCGAAGGTGAACACAAAGCAGACCGCCCAATAAGCGAGGAAGAGCGGTGGCGCCTTTTGCAGTTTTTCGCGCAGCACCGTTTGCCCCCAGATCAACATCCCAAATGCGAGGGCCAAAAACAGAAGACCAAACCACCTGCGCAATGCGTCGGCTGAACTGGGCATGGCCCGCAGCGTAAAAAAAAATCACCACGCTCCCAAGCTGAATCTCGGCGAAGTTGAAAGGTTTTGCGCATTTTGGACTGCGCTGGCAGAGCGCAGCGGCGACAGCGCTTTGCCGGGGGCAAGAACTTCGGTAATTCCAATGATTCCATCGCGTATCACAGCGGCGTCGCGTCGGACTTGCCGCCGCAGTCCATATCAGATCATGGCGGTCACCGGGTGTTTTCCAAAGAGCTCCACGACGTTCTGGTGCCCGCGCAACGCCGGCCATTGATCGCGCGCCACGATGCGCCCGCGTTCCAGGAACAGCCCTCGATTGATGCAGCGTGGCAGGTCATCGAGATGATGGGTGACGACGAGCATTTGGGTTCCGCTGTCCGCAACACGTTCGAGTGCGTCAGCAAAATCCGCGCGCGACGTGGCGTCCAATCCATCGAACGGTTCGTCGAGAATCAACAACCGCGGTTTGTGAACGAGCGCGCGCAGCGTGAGGAGTTTTCGCAGTTCGCCGAACGAGATTTCCTCCATGCGCTTTTTGGCAAGATGAGTCAGAGCGAAGTCGTCCAACAATCCTCGAACACGGCGACGCTGTGCGGGAGTGATTTCATCCATCAGCCCGATGCTCGCAAAAAATCCTGACGCCACGACTTGTTCAGCGTTCAAAGATTCGCGGTAGTGTGTTTGCAGCAGCGGAGAAACAACGCCGATCTTGCGGCGTAAATCCCAAATCGTGTCGCGGTTGGTGAGACCGAAACGTTTCACGCGCGCCCCGACGGCTGGATAAATCTCGCTGGCGACCAGCTTGAGGAGAGTGGTTTTGCCCGCTCCATTGCCACCCAGCACCACCCAATTTTCGTCGGAGCGCAATTGCCACTGAATGTCGTGCAACGTTTTCGTGCGATCGAGGAATACGTCAGCATTTGCAATATCGATGAGTATCACGCCGTCACTGTTTTGCTGACGTATCGGCTGATCGGAATTGCGGCGAGACGCCAGCGGCACGTTGCTGATGCATGGCTTCAGTGCGTTGCGAAAGATGCGCCCACCTTGGAATTCAGCGATATGTGTAATGGCCGGCAACGCTTCATCCGCCCGATGCGTGGTGTAAACAATCTGTGTCCCGTGCCGAGCGATGTCGTCGATGAATGCGAGCATCTCGCGACGGAACGCGGCATCCAGCCCATCACACACTTCGTCCAGCAAAAGTATTTTTG
>DATHEW010000682.1:0-3011 GCA_035318425.1 Candidatus Acidiferrum sp.
GACCAACGACACCGGCACCGCAGCCAGTGGAATGATCGAGGCGCGCCATGTTTGCAGGAACAAAATGACCACGATCACGACGAGCAGCACGGCTTCGAGCAATGTCTCGACCACCGCGCGAATCGAGTGGCGCACGAACACGGTCGGGTCATACACCACGGAATAATCGATGCCTTCGGGGAAATCCTTCTTCAGCTCGTCCATCTTCGCGCGAATGTCTTTCGAGAGCTGAATCGCGTTCGCGCCAGGCGATTGAAAAATCGGTATCGCGACTGCGGTTTTGTTGTTGAGCAGCGAACGCAGCGAGTAACCGGACGCGCCAAGATCAATGCGTGCGACATCACGCAGCACGGTCTTCTCCCCGTTCGGCCCTGTCTTCACGATGATGTCGCCGAACTCTTCCTCGGTGAGCAGGCGACCCTTCGTGTTGATCTGAAGCTCGAATGGAACCGAGTCCTTCACTGGCGGCTGACCAACGGCACCGGCGGCGACCTGCACGTTCTGTTCGCGAATGGCGTTCACCACGTCGCCCGCGGTCATATTGCGCGCGGCGATCTTGTCGGGATTCAACCACACGCGCATCGCATAATCACCGGAGCCAAATAACATCACCGAGCCTGCGCCCGGCACGCGCGCCAGCACATCCTTCACCTGGAGCGTGGCGTAGTTGCGCAAATAGATTTCGTCGTAGCGGCCATTCGGCGAAACCAGATGCACCACCATCGTGAGGTCAGGCGACTGTTTCGTCGTAGTGACGCCCAAGCGACGAACTTCTTCCGGCAACTTCGGCAACGCTTGTGTCACCCGGTTTTGCACCATCACCTGTGCCTGATCGACATCCGTGCCGAGCTTGAACGTAATGGTCAGCGCCATCACGCCGTCGGGCGTGGATTGCGAGAACATGTAGAGCGAGTTCTCGACGCCGTTGATCACCTGTTCGAGCGGCGCCGCGACTGTTTCAGCGATGGTCTTCGGGTTTGCGCCAGGGTAATTCGCCTGCACGACGATCGTGGGCGGAACAACTTCCGGATACTCGCTGATCGGAAGCCGCATCATCGCGAGCAGGCCCATCACGAAAATGATGATGGACAAGACCGCCGCGAATATGGGGCGTCGAATAAAGAAATGGGAAAAGTTCATGCTGGCGGGCTCCCCAATTAACGCTGTGCCGTCTGCACCGCACCGTTGTTTGTTTCAGCCGCGCTCTGCTGCGGTTGCACCGGCATGCCAGGACGCACGCGGGCCATCACGAGATTCTGCACCACCTGTTCGCCGGGCTGCAGACCCTCGCGCACAAGTCGTTTGCCGCTGACCTGCGGCCCCAGCTTCACGGGCCGATACGCAACGGTATTGGACGAAGTCAGCGTGAGAACGAACTTCTGCGCCTGGTCGGTGCCGATCGCGGTTTCCTCGATCAAGACGGCAGGATGTTTCTCGCTCGCTGGCACTCGAATGCGCGCGAATAATCCTGGCACGATGCGTCCGTCTGCATTTGGAAACACAGTTCGAAGGAGAATGCTGCCCGTCTGCGGATCGAGTTTATTGTCGAACGACTCGATGTAACCGCGGTGCGGGAACGTTCCCTCGTCCGCGAGTTGCAGCTCGACAGGAATCCTGCCTTCGCTGTTCTGGGCCAGCTTTCCGGCACTCGCGAGCGCGTTGAATTTCAGCAACGAATTTTCATCCACATCCGCGTAAACGTGGATCGGATCAATCGACACGATCGTGGTGAGCAACGTCGCATTGCCTGCCGTGCCGCTGACATAATTTCCCACCGTGACCATCTCACGACTAACGCGCCCGTCGATTGCCGAACGGACGGTTGTGTACTCGAGATCAAGCTGCGCCGCGTCACGCGCCGCCTGAGCCGCAAGCAACATGGCGCGGGCTTCTTCAAAACGTGCCTGACGCTGATCGCCTTCTTCTGTGGAGATGGCTTTGTTCGCGAGCAACTGCGTGGTGCGCCTTGCTTCCCGATCGGCATTGGCAAGTTTCACTTTGGCCGATTCATATTCCGCGGCGCGACGATCGAACTCCGCCTTGTGCCAGCGTGCGTCGATCTGGAAAAGCACATCGCCCTTCTTCACAAGCTGCCCGGACTGGAACTTCACCGCGTCAATATGGCCCGACACGCGGGGCCGAACCTCGACGTAATCAACCGGCGCGGTGCGACCCGTGAATTCTTCCCATTCCACGATCTCCTGCTGTTGCACCGGCACCACGGCCACTTGCGGCGGTGGCATTTGCGCGTGACCACCCGCTTGCGCCGCGTTTTTGCGGCAACCTAAGAGAGCCGCGACCGCCGTGACCAAGGCAGCACCTATGACAAAGTATCTGATTCCAAATTTCATAAACTCCTCCCTTATTCCGCGAACGCGATTTCCAATCCGGCACGTCGCACCGCGCGCTGACGCCGATGCCAGGCCAGTGCCGCCTGCGCCTTTTCCACCGCCAACACAGGGAAGACCAATTGCGGCAACCCTGTGCTCCATGCGATCGCCTCTGCCTCGTTCACCGCGAGCCGCAGCACATTCAAGTGCTCACCCGCGAGCGCTGCATAATCGCTCATGATGCTGCGTTTGGCTCGCGCGAGAACGTCGTCGACCTTCTTGTGTGCCTTGACGTCGCAGCGCTCATTCGCGCGCGAAGAATCGTTTGTGTGTTGGTTTGTGCGTTGATTGTTCCGAGTCGATTTCATGTCCACTGTCCCTCTGTAGTTAACTGTTTAGTCAAATTGGTCTCCAAAAAAATTTTCGCGACAACTCAGGCCGCCTTCTTCGTCACCGTCTTCACTCCGAGAATCCCCATGACCCCGTCGTGCATCTCTTGCAGTACCTCGAGGTCATTAATGATGCGTGCCTGAGTGAGCAAGCCTTCACCGTAGGCGAATACCATGCGCGCCTTCGAGGCTGCATCCGGCGCGTCGATGAGGCCCTGTGTGTGCGCGTCGCGGATTGCTGATTCGATGTAGGTGTGATACTCGTTCAAGACTTCTTTGATCTTCTTGTGCA
>DATHEW010000683.1:0-10880 GCA_035318425.1 Candidatus Acidiferrum sp.
GGCTTCCACGGCACCATCGGCCACAGCGACGTGTGGAACCGCATCGACGCACCCAATCACTACACGTTCATGGTGAGAGATGAAGGCGCCGCCGCCCAACTCGGCGCGCTGCATGGTTTCTTCGCAGGGTTGCCGTTCTGGCAAATGCAGCCCTTCACCCGCGTGACAGGTGACGCCGTCGCGCTTGCCGATCCAGGAAAGATTTATGTGATTTATTTTCCTCACGGTGGCGCCGCTACGGTGGACTTTCCGGCAACTCAAGGACCACTCACCGCTCGCTGGTTCAATCCACGCGCAGGCGAATTCAATGATCCGGTGCGCGTCGTTCCGGCGAATCTCCATCAGAAGTTTACAGCGCCGGACACCAACGATTGGGCGCTGCTGGTTCGATGACGCTGAGACAGGTTTCATACCGCCGGAGACGTACGACCAGGCATGGAAGCGATCGAACGGCCACAACACTCGGACCGTCGGGCTCGATCACATGAAGATGACACCGCGCACAGGACGCAAGAGGCGGTCGCTCGCGTTTACTTTCGAGCCCGCAGACTGGACCCGCGGGCTCGCTCCCTTCTCGCATCTTCAACTCGCGCCGGCACCGGGTTCGCACCAGATTACGCCCATGAACCTGGCGCGCGCCTGCTGTGTCGCATCTCTGATGTTGCTTTGCGGCACGCTCGCGAGCCGCGGGCAAACGGTTCAGTTGCAGACCAATTACTTCAGGGTCAGCGGCACCAACTTCCACGAAATCCGCCGCTCTCTGGCAAAGGCACGCCCGTGGCGTGAAGAGTTCGACGCCATGACCAGATGGCAGGTGACCTGGAAGTTTTCCATGACGAGTTCCGCGACAGGTTGCCGTTGCGCCGGCTTCAGCACCGCGGCGACCATCGTGATGATGATGCCGCGGTGGGCCGCACCGACGAATGCAACTGTGGAAACCAAGGAACGTTGGCGCGAATTCTCGCAACAACTCACGGCGCACGAAGTCGGTCACGCGCGGATTGCGCTCGCGGCCCATACCGAGGTGCGCAGGCAACTTGCCCAGTTCACCACGGACGCGGATTGCGCTGCGCTAACGTCGAAAATGAATGACGCTGCGAATCGCGTCCTGGCCGAGCATCGGGAGCAAGAGAAGGATTACGATCGCCGCACACGACATGGCACGCGGCCAGCGGACAGGTAGCAGCTTCGCTCAGCAGCTATTCGATAAACGCGGCCGTTGCTCATCTTCGCCTCTTGGGCCGGCTTCTCTTTTGTTGCCGCGCTCGTGACGGCTTGCCAACAATCACCGCAGATGAAGATCGAACTGAAGAAGAACTGTAAGTACGCAATGGTCGTCCCCACGAGCATGGGCGTCCGCATCACTCCGCCCAGCGGCCAGCCGGTGCATTCCGGAGGCGCGTTCACGATGCAGGTCACGAGCGCGGAGACAAACGTGGCGAGCGTGGCGTCGTATCTCGGGTTGCCGGTAAAGGTGCTCACGACATTCGTGAAGGGCAGTCCCGTCGCGCAGATGATCAAAGACAACCTGCGCAGCCGCCACATGGATCACGAAGGGCCGGAAGTCGCGCAGGGCGGGCCGTGGGGGTTCCGTCATCAGTTCAATATCGCCGACAGCGGCTTGGGCTCACGTGGTCCGCGCGTTTGGAATGATCGCGCGGGCGAAGTCGGCCGGATGTTGAACGTAAAGGATTTTGATCTCGATCGCATCTTCGGACAGGAAGGCGTTCAGATCGTTCACCTCTCCGGACTCATCGGTGCGCTGTCGCCGGAGACCGGTCAGTTCTGTCTCGAACTCGCACGCGCAGCGAAAAAGCACGGCACGCGCATCACCTTTGACCTGAACTATCGCGCCACGTTTTGGAAAGGACGCGAGAAGGAGTTGTCCGCCATCTTCGCCGAGATCGCGAGCGTCTCAGATGTGCTGGTGGGTAATGAGGAAGATTTTCAGCTTTGCCTCGGCGTACATGGACCGGAGGCCGGCGGCAAAGGACTCAAGTCGGAAATTGAAGGATTCAAAGAAATGATTCGCCGCGTGAAGCAGGCGTATCCGAACGCCTCTACCTACGCGACAACACTGCGCGAAGTGGTGGATGCGAATCATCATCTCTGGGGCGCGATCATGGCGGCCGGCGATGAATGGCATGTCGTGGAGCCTCGCGACATCACGGTGCTGGACCGCATCGGCGGCGGCGACGGATTCGTGGGCGGATTGCTGTACGGAATCCTCAAGGGCTGGGAGCCGGAGAAATGGATCCAGTTCGGCTGGGCCACGGGCGCGCTCGCGACAACAATGTTGACCGACTACGCGCAACCAGCGGACGAAGACCAGGTCTGGAGCATTTGGAAGGGCAACGCGCGCGTCCAGCGCTAACGAAACTTCACGCTCACCGTGCCCGTGAAGGCGCGGGCGTTCGCCTTACTGCGATGGTTTGCTCATCCGTCTTCAACCGGCTGGACGCTGATGGAGATAGCCTGAAGTGCGGGAACGGCGCGCGGCCCGGACTGCGTGGGCCTCGGAACGCGCGACTTGTCGCAGCGCACACCTTCACCTACAACGCACCGCATGAATCGCCGCGACTTTCTTAAGGGCAGCGCTGCTGCTTCCTTCGCCATCGCTTCCACTCCGCTCTTCGCCGCCGAATTCGCCGACATGAAGAAGCGCGTCGGACTCATCGGCACAGGATGGTACGGCAAAATTGATTTGCTCCGGCTCATTCAAATCGCGCCGGTCGAAGTCGTGTCGCTCTGCGACGTGGACAAAACGATGTTGAGCAATGCCGCGGACATCGTGGCGTCGCGCCAGAAGTCGGGAAAGAAACCGCGCACTTACTCCGACTATCGCGAGATGTTGAAGGAGAAGGACCTCGACGTCGTGCTCGTCGGCACGCCGGACCATTGGCACGCGCTGCCGATGATCGAAGCGGTGAAGAGCGGTGCCGATGTGTATTGCCAGAAACCGATCAGCATCGATATCGCGGAAGGTCAGTCGATGCTCGCCGCAGCGCGAAAATACAACCGCGTGGTCCAGATCGGGACGCAACGCCGCAGCACGCCGCACCTGATCGAGGCGCGTGATCGCGTGATCAAGGCCGGGTTGCTCGGCAAAATTTCGCACGTGGAAATTTGTTGTTATTACCACATGCGTTCGCGGGATGCGTCGCCCGCTTCCGGCATGCCGCCGGCGAATCTCGATTACGAATTCTGGCTCGGGCCTGCGCCGCAGCGGCCTTACCACAAGATCATGCACCCGCGCAGTTGGCGCGCATTCATGGAGTTCAGCAACGGCATCGTGGGCGATATGTGCGTTCACATGCTCGACATGACGCGTTGGATGCTCGAACTGGGCATGCCGACAAGTGTGAGTTCCGCCGGCGGGATTTTCATGGACAAGAAAAGCGTGGCGAACACAACGGATACGCAAACCGCGACGTTTGAATTTCCTGAACTCAATGTCGTGTGGACACATCGGTCGTGGGGCGATGCGCCAGACGCGAAGTATCCTTGGGCGGCCATTTTTTACGGCGAGAAAGGCACGTTGAAAGCCAGTGTGAATGCCTACGAATTCTTCCCTCGCGGCAAGCTCGAACCCACGCTCAAAGGCGAGCCGCTGTTCGAGTACGAAAAATTTCCCGAAGACAAAACCGAGAAAGACCTCGAACGCCACGTCGCCTCCGCTGTGCGCTGGCACATGCAGGACATGCTCAGAGCCATCGAAGCGCGCAGCAAACCCGTCGCGGACATCGAGCAGGGCTACATCTCCACGGCCGCATGCATCCTCGCGAATCTTTCGGCGAAACTCGGACGTTCGCTGAAGTGGGACCATGCGGCTGGAAAGATCGTCGGCGACGATGAAGCGAACAAGTTGTTGCGCCGTGAGTCTCGCGCGCCGTGGCAGCATCCGGCGAGTGTGGCGTAGCGCATCGACCTGAACGGCTCAAACGATACGTGCGTTTCCGCCGCCAAATGAGCGATGATTGGCGCGCCTGTTGCGCCTCGCCGAAAGTTTCATTTACGGTTCTTGCCGTGAAGCACATCAAACAGAAGCTCACGCGCTACGGTGGCGTGTCCGGGGTTTTCAATTCGAGTCCCACGGGTGCACCGATTGACGGCGCCGTGGAGGTCATGTTCGCCGGGCTCATGGGCGCACTGGCGGGATTCGTCCTCGGGCTGTTGGCCGGCACGATCACACGCGTCATTACCATCAACGCGACGAACGGTTCGCGCGGCGGCATGGGTTGGGCCGCGTGGGGTGCGACTGGTGGAGCGCTGGCTTTCGCGATTATCGAATTGCTCGATTAGCCCGGCGACTTCGCAGGTGGGACGGGCTTGCGACGGAAGAACACGGCCACGTTCCCCACCCGCATCACGACCTGTGCGGAAACTTTCTCAGCCAACTGCGGCGTGAGCAGTTTTTTCTCTTCCTTGAAATCGGCGAACTTCACTTTGACCAATTCATGGTGGCCGAGCGCCTCGTCGAGCGATTTAATCAACGCCGCGCTGAGCCCTTCCTTGCCGATGAACACCACCGGGCGCAGCAATTGACCCTTTGCTTTCAGGTCACGAAGTTCGCGATTTGAAATCTCATCTGTCACGCAGGGAGGATTACGGGCGCCCAACTTTTTGCCAAGCGCGGGATTGAGCGCGCGATTGTCAGCGCTCACCGCGTCTGCCATCTTCGCTCTAATGCGATCCTTCGCCTCCCTGTTGTTGCTGGCCTGCGCTCTGTTGGCGTCGTCCACCGATGCCCAAGTTTTTACGGTGCAGGTGGGCTCTCCACCGGAAGCTCCCGCCACGATCGTTGATCACAGTGAGATGTGGCGGTATCGGCGCGGCACGAACGACCCGCAATTCGATTGGCGCACGACGGGCGATGTCAGCCTTGACGAAACGTGGCTCACAGGGCCGGGCGGAATTGGCTACGGCGATCCGGGAATCCAAGGCGAAGCCACAATGCTCACAGGTATGCGCAACGTACACAGCACGCTTTATGTACGGCGCGAATTCAATCTTGCGGCGGACATTAATTCTGCAGCGGAGCTTCGCCTCGTCATCGATTACGATGATGGCTTCGTGATGTACCTCGACGGGATTGAACTGACGCGGCGCAACGTTGCGGGAGCCAGCAACAGCCCTGTCACCCCCGCTGCCCAGGCGATCCTGCCGCATGAAGCATCCTGCTGCACTGCGCCAATGAATCCCATTTCCACCATCGGTCTCGGCGCCGTTGGGAATCGCCTGAATGCCGGAGCGCATGTTCTCGCGTTTATCGCGATGAGCGACGATACGAACAGCAGCGATTTCCACCTCATACCGGATCTTGTCGTCTCGGCGGCCCCGTCTGGGAGCGTGATCAACAATGGTGCTTACGCACTGACGACCAGCAACTCTCTTCCGCTCGCCGGCACGAATACGATCCCCGGCAGCGCACGCGTGACAGTGAATGGCGACGATGCCGCATTCAATTCTGGCCAGGGAACCTGGTCAATGAATCGCGCGTTGAACCCGGGATGGAATCACTTGTTTATCGCGGCGCTCGATACGAACGGAAACATTCTCACCAATGTCACACAGGACGTGGTGTTCGAAACGTCGGGTATCAGCATTAGCGGAACGCTGTCCGCGAGTGTGCTCGCGTCCAATCGTGGCACCGTCCTCCACGTGACCGACAACGTCGTTGTGCCAACCAACGTCACACTCGAAATCGCTGATGGCGTAGTGGTTTTGGTAGAACCCGCGCGGTCCATCATCGCGCAGAACGGCGGTCATCTGAATGTGCATGGAAGTTTCGATGACAAAGTGTTCTTTCACCTCAACGGCTCCACAAATTCCACATGGGGACCGCTCGCGGCTGTCGGAACAAATTCCACCATTCAGGTCCAGTTCGCCGAAGTGGCGCATGCGCAGGTCAGTGCGCCCGGTGGAGCGACCGGACTCATCGAAGACACGGCGATCCATGACTTCGATCCGGGGTCGGCGGCAGGCACTCTGGGGCGACCGATCATGTTGTGCAATTTCGCCAGCCTCTTTCAGGCGCGGCGCGTTCACGTGTGGAATTACTACGAATGCCTCGTTCGAAATGGCCTGATCCAAATCGAGGATTGCGTGTTCGAGTCCATCGTGGGTGATGCCCTGGACTTCGACTCCGCGCAGCCGGGGTCATACACGCGACGCTGCACTTACCGCAACGGAACGCTCGGCAACGTGGACGCCGTCGATATCGGGCCGGCTGACTTGCCCGGCTCAACAGATACTCTGATCGCCGATTGCATCATGTGGAACTTCCCTTTCGACAAAGGCGTCTCGGTCGGCGACGGCGGCTCGTCTCACGGTATCATCGTTAGCAACTGTCTGATCTATGGCTGCAACGCTGGGGTGATGTCCAAAGATCTTTGCGACGTGAGCGTCCGCAATTGCACCGTCGTCAACAACACTTCCGGCTTCACGAACTACAACAAAGGGAATCCGGCTTCGGCCACCGGCGGAGGGGTCACCACGAACAGTTACAACAACATTCTCTGGAACAACATCACCACGATCGGCCTCGCGAATAACGGCCAGGTATTTGCCGATCACAACAACTTCGGAAACACCAATTGGCCGGGCGCTGCCAACATCGATGTCGATCCGCTGTTCGTAGATGCGGCGGCGCACAACTTTCGGCTTCAGCCCGATTCACCCGTTCGCGGCGCAGGACGCGACGGCGCTGACATGGGCATCTCGTATCCAATCGGCGGCATTCCGCTCCCACCACTTCGTCTTGCGGCGCTGGCGTCCAGCAACGGGCCGACGCTGACATGGATCGATGATTCCCAAAATGAAAATGGCGTCATCGTGCAGCGCTCTGCTGATGCAACACTCTGGCAAACCATCGCCACTCTCGCGGCTGAGGCAACGAACTACACCGACGCGACCGTTGCGCTGGGACAGAAGTTTTATTATCGCGCGCAGCACACGAACTACGTCGGCATCTCTCCCTTCTCGAACATCGCCAGCGGCGTCGGCCAATCCGTCGAAGTCCCCGACGCTTTCCCGCTGCACATCGCTTTCGACTCTGGCGCAGTTCACCTTTGGTTCGCTGCTCAATCCAATCGTGCCTACACGGTTGATTACATAGGCTCGCTGATCGACACGCAGTGGCTGGTCCTCTCCAACATCGCATCGGAGCCATTGGAAAGAACGGTAAGTATTACGAACAGCGTGCTGGATGCGGCCCGGTATTACCGCGCCCGGACGCCTTGATCTTCTTTGTCACTGACGCGGTGACGTTCGCGGGTTGCCGTTCGCGTCATTCCAATGAACATTCGCTCGCAAGGAGGGCGAATGGGATTGCAGACGGTGAGCACGGAGGAATCGATCGCATTGCCGGCGCGTCCGAATCAATCGCGCGTGCGGCACATCGAATGGACGAAGAGAATTCCCGACGAGGAATGGACCATCTATCACGGTGCGATCAACGTGCTGCGTTCGACGGGGCGGCCCTTCATGCTGGCCGGCGCATTCAGCCTCGCGAGTTACACCGGTCTTTGGCGCAACACGAAGGATCTGGATTTCTACGTGTTGCCTCGAGACCGCGACGCGATCGTGGAGGTGCTGACGCGGGCGGGCTTCACGGATTATTACGGCACGCTGCCTTACGTGCGGCACTGGATTTATCGAGCGCACAAAGGCGATTGCATCGTGGACATCATCTGGGCGATGGCGAACCAACGGGCGCAGGTGGATGCGGAGTGGTTTGAGCGCGCGCCGCAAATCCAGGTGCGCGGCGAGATGTTGCACGTGGTGCCCGCGGAGGAATTATTGTGGTGCAAACTGTACGTGCTCCAAAAGGAGCGCTGCGATTGGGGCGATGTGATCAATCTCATTCACAGCCTCGGTGGCGATCTCGATTGGGAACATCTGGTCGCGCGGTTGGGCGATGACCTGCCATTGTTGAGCGCGCTGCTGAATGTGTACTGCTGGCTCTGTCCCGGGACGGTGCTGGAATTGCCGCCGCGATTACGCGATGTGCTTCCACACTGCGGAGCGCCGGGAGCGCCCCAACTCGATAAGCAACACGTCGATTGGCTCGATTCGCGGCCGTGGTTCATCACGCCGGAGAAAAAACAGGAGACGCCAGAATGATCATCGGCGCCATGAACCATCCCGCCCACGACGTGATCGCGGAGATCCGTTGGATCGGCGAGTTCGGTCTTGAGTTCATTGATCTCACGCTCGAGCCGCCGGGCGCATCGAGCTGGCGCGTGAACGCACGGGACATTGCGCAAGCCCTCAAAGACCACGGACTGAAAGTCGTCGGCCACACCGCGTACTATCTGCCGATGGCGTCGCCGTTCGAGGGTGTGCGGCGCGCGGCCGTCGAGGAGTTCAAGCGTTGCCTCGACATTTTCTCCACGCTCGGAGCGCGGTGGATGAACATGCATCCGCAAGCCTACGCGCCTATGCACGACCGCTCGTACATCATCGAGCGAAATATCGCGACGATCACAGACCTGCTGCCCATGGCTCGCGACTGCGGTGTGGGATTGATGATTGAGAATTTGCCGGGTGACTGGAACAACGTGCTCCAGCTCTCACAGCTTCTCGATCCATTGCCGGAGCTGGGTCTGCATCTCGACATAGGCCACGCCAATCTGCAGGTGGCACGCAACACGACTGATGAAATCCTACGCGCGTATGGCTCGCGTCTGCGCCACGTTCACCTGCACGACAACAAAGGCGGGCAACACGATCTTCACTTGCCGCTGGGATGCGGGAACCTGGACGTACGCCACACGATCTCTTTGCTAAAACGTTCCGGCTACGACGGAACGATCACGCTGGAAGTGTTCTCGGAGGACAAACATTACCTGCTCCATAGCCGTGACGTGCTGCGAGAAACCTGGGACTGCGCGCCAGACGGACCGGCACAGGGCAAAAGCCTTGCGGTCACATCGAGTGCCGTCTGACCTGGCCGCGAGAAATACCGCGAGCCATTCTTACGGCAGATCTACAATGTCGATGTCCTTGAACCACACATCGCATTCCTGTCCGCCATGGACTTGAAGGGCGAACTTGCCGAAGGCGCGGCCGGAATCGTTCTTCAGATCGGAAGTCTTCTTTCCGTTCACGGTCACGGTGATGTCGCCGCCACGCGCCGTGACGGCCATCTCATTCCACGCATTGGTTTTGAACCACGTGGTGACCTGATCCGGCCTTGGCTGTGAAACCCACGAACGGCCATTCGTCTCGTAAAGGCCGCCGACGTCCTTGGTGGCGTCGATCTCGGCTTGAAAACCGGTGACGCCACTAAAACCTTTTTCAGCAACACGGAAGTAAAAGCCGGAGTTGCCCTCCATCGCTTTGAATTTCAAACGCACGATGAAGTTGGTGTAGTCGCGATCAGTGACGAGATGGCTGCATTCCTTCTCGCTCTTCACGTGCGTGCCATGAATCGCGGCGTCCTCGATCTTCCACTCGCCTTTGCCAATGACGTGCCAGCCTTGAAGTGTCTTGCCGTTCCAAAGCGGAGTGAATTTTTCAGCGGCAAAAACCGCGGTGGTCATGGCCAGAAGAATGGCGAGGAGCGTTTTCATGTCCGGGTTCGACGGAGCGACACCGCATTGATTCAGTTCGAGAAGAACGACGCGACGCCGCGAGTTACAGGTTTACTGATGACTGTTTACTGATTAACTGAATGGCATGGAGATGCAGGACGAATACGACGACGCGATGTTCGATTACACGACGGGCGAGTACGATACCGCGATCGGCAAGTTCCAGCAGATCCTCGGCACGCACCCAGATCATTTCGATGCGCAGCTCTCGCTGGCGATGTGTCTTTATCGGAAAAGTGATTTCGCCGGGGCGATCCGGGAAGGTCACAAGGCCGAGAAAATGAATCCGAACGAGCAACTCGTTCACACCAACCTGTCTCTCTTCTACATGAAGTCGGGCGACAAGAAGACGGCGGAGCATCACGGTTTGCAGGCGCGCATCGCGTCGTGGCGCGGGAACATGTCGAAGCCCGGAGAAAAACCCGCGGGTGAAGTGGAGGACGCCCTGAAAATGGCGCAACCCGAGGCACCAAAAATGAAAGTGCCGACGGAGTTTCCCGACATGCCGTGGAAGAAGAATAAGCCGATGAACGGCGGGGGACACCAACATTGAAGAGTAATCAGTAGGCAGTAAAAATCGCGCTACCGCCTTTGCTCTCACTGATTACTGTTTCACTGAATACTGATTGCTCTACCTTCCCCGCATGAAGAGCGCTTACGAACTCGCGATGGAGCGGCTGAACAAGCAAAGCCCGCAGGTCAAGATGACCGCCGCAAAGAAGAAGGAGTTGGGAGAATTGGATTCCGTGTACGCGGCCAAGATTGCGGAACGCGAATTACAGTTTAAAGACGAGATCATCAAAGCGGAGATGAGCGGCGACTACGAAGCCGCGGAGAAAGCGCGCCAACAACTCGTCATCGAACGGAAGAAGTTGCAAGGCGATCTCGAGGACAAGAAGGAAGCGGTGCGGAACGCGAAGTGATGTCGCCGGACGTTGCAATCGCGCGTGGCAACGGCATACTCCGTCGCGCATGAAAAAGAATTTCCCAGCGGGCGCGATGGTTGCCGGTGTGATAATCGCGCTGGTGGGACTCACCCAGAGCTTCGCTGATCCGGTGCTGCCTTACAGCGCGCCAATCGCTGAGAGGCTGAGCAACGACGTGGCGACCCTCCAAGCCATTCCCAATCGTACGCCCGCTCAGAACAAGGAACTGAATCGCGACAATGCGGCGTTGCGGGCGTATCACCGGTCCTCGACGGCATTGAAAAACGACATCAGCATCCTGAAGAGTTTGCACGAGTTGCTCGTTCGGATTCATTTTCTCGGCCTTGTGACCTTCCCG
>DATHEW010000684.1:0-3141 GCA_035318425.1 Candidatus Acidiferrum sp.
TTGCGAACGAGACGCTCTACCAACTGAGCTAAGACCCCACACGAAAAGCGGGCGCTAATATCCAAACGCTCTCAGAAAATGCAAGCGGCTTCTCGGATCGGACGAACCGTAGTGGCTGGGCGACCCGCCTCCGATCGTCCACTGGCCCTCTGCCGCTGGTGTCCCGACCCAACCGGCCGAAACGGCCGGCGGCAGCCGGGACGGCAGCCCCACTAGCGGCGAGCGTCGTCACCTTCCGGTTTCGCCATCATTTCACGGGCAGGCACTGCAAGCCGTCCACAACCACGTAGCCATCCGTGTCCTTGTTCGATACCGTGACAATAGCGGCCTTGCCTTTCGACAGTTTGAATTTTCCGAGCGACGCGACTGCTGATGCTTTCTGGTCGATCCGCACCGTTTTGATTTCCTCGGCAATTGAGATAATCACCGGCACGTTGCTAGCGCGATTCGGGTTCGGAGTGGAAATGAGAAAGAGTTGATACTCGCCGGATTCAGGAATATTCGGCGTAAACGTGACGGTCATCGCGCCTTTCTCGGCGTTGCCATCGTGGATGTACGCGTCGCCGACATAGGGCGCTACGGAATGACTCTCGATCCAATCGCCTTTCTTCTCAGCCGTGGATTCATCGAGGACAATACCGGGAAGGTTGGGCCGTGGACCGCGCAGGCCGGCAGCCGCTGCCTGCTCTGGATTCATCCCGCCGCGCGCGGATGCAGCATTCGTCCAAAGTAGAATCTGCCCATCCGTAATGAGGCGTGCGCGTAACTTGTCGTAGTTCACGCCCTGAACCGAAATATTTTCATCGATTGCCATCGACGCTGCGGTCGCGGAACTCTGGCCCATGATCATGAAGACGGGCTCCATGCGAATTGAACCGTAGGCGATGTGCGACGCCGCGAGGCAGATGGGCACGAAGAGATTCTCGCACTGGCCTTGCTTCGGCACGATGGAACGATACGAGATCGGATACGGTTTCATCGGCGCGACCTGCACATCGCCTTCGTTCTCGACGCGGCCATTGCGCACGACCCGACGGCAATTGTGCGAGTCCATGTTGTAAGCCGCGAGACCAACGGGATCGTTGATCGTTTCCTGGTATCGGCAATTCTTCTCGCTCATCACGTAATCCGAAACCATACGCCGCGCCTCACGCACGTACATCTGATGCGGCCAGCCGCCGGTGTCCGGGAACTCATCACGCGTTAGCCCCCACAAAACCATTTCGTTGCGGACGTTCTCCGGCACGCGCGGATTCGTCTTCAGATACGTGATGAAGCCTTTGATGTAATCGAGATGATCGTTCCAGATCTTCTCGCGAGTGGCGTAATCGGCTTCGGGATAGCCGTGGTTCATGCCGATGAAGTCAGTCGAGAAACCCCCGTTGTTGTTGATGTCCGTTTTGTCCCTCGTGACCATGTCGATCTTCATGAAGTTTCGCAGCGTGACTGTCTTGCCGGCGGTTTTCAGCGCGTCGAAGTAGCGCCCGAGCAGTTCAAACTTCTTCTCGTCGTAATTCGCGGGCTCGCGAATCGGCATCCAGTTATCGGTATTCTTCGTGAAGCAGAGGCGGAAGTTGTAAGCCTGCACGCTGCGGTCGCCATCGCCCGGATTGCCGAACGAAGTGGGTTGAATGAACGGAAGCAATCCGCTGCTCGCATCGCCCGCCTTCGCGTAAGGGTCCACGTCCACGAGGAATTGGTGCTGTGGCGTCTTGTCACGAATGCCATTCAGCGCCTCACCGTACACTGAGTTCGCCTCGCGTCCGAAATGATATGACACGCCGGCCTTCGCCATCAGATCGCCTTCGTAGCTCGCGTCGATGAACATCTTCGCGCGATAGACCGTGCCATCTTCCATCGCGATCTCGGTGATGCGTTGTCCGCGCTTGTTCACGGCGGCAAGGCGCTGTTTAAGGTGAACCGGGATGCCGTGCTCCTTCACCAGGCGATCGTATTCACGCTCCGCCACGCTCGGCGCAAAGGTCCACGCCTCTTCCTTCCCGTAAACTTTCCCGAGCGCGCGATAGAAATCTCTTGAGAGTCCACCCACTGCACCTTTGTTTCCGATGTCGGTGTAAGTCAGTCCGCCGGAAGTCAGCCCGCCGAGATGCTTGCCGAACTCCGCGATGACGACCTTCTTTCCCATCTTCTTCCCCTGCACGGCGGCGATCACTCCGCCGGAAGTGCCGCCATAAACGCAAATGTCGGATTCAATGACTTCAGCGAATATCGAAGCGGTGAATGCGATTGCGAACAAGGCGGCAAGAGTTTTCATAGCTTGAGACGACTGTGGTTTCGCAGTGAGCGACGCGTCAAGAATTGGCTGGCTCGGGGAATTTCAATTTGCGCCCGTCCCTCGAGCGGTCTAATGATTGGCAGCGTTACCCAGAAACCCGAAAGGACATCACGAATGAGAATTGTGGATACCGTCGGCGCGGTGCTCAAACACAAGGGCTCCAAAGTCTGGACGATTGCGACCGATGCCACCGTCTTCGAGGCGATCCGTCTCATGGCTGAAAAAAATATCGGTGCGCTTCTCGTCACGGATGGCGGCAAGCTCGAAGGCGTCTTCAGTGAACGCGACTACACGCGCAAAGTGGCGCTGCACGGCCGTTCTTCGAAGGATACACTGGTCAATGAAGTCATCAGTGACCGCGTCATTGCCGCCACGCCGGAAGACACCATCGAAGCGTGCATGCGCTTGATGACGGAGAATCGCATCCGCCACCTGCCCGTGCTCGAAGGCGGTCAAGTCATCGGCCTCGTATCGATCGGCGATCTCGTGAACTGGGTCATCTCCGCGCAGGACGTCGCGATCGGCCAGTTGGAGAGCTACATCACCGGCGCGTATCCTGGCTGACCGCGCATTAACCGCAACGGGTCACGGAAGACTCGCGGCGAGTATCGCGGGTCTGATTTCTTCCGCCAGGGAAGGCGGCGCGTCGTGAAAAACAAACTCGTCGAAATTCACATGACCAAGGCCGGTGATTGCTTAGTCCACGAAACGCACTTGGATTTTGGCGCCGATAAACGGTCGCAGGTCCAAGAATACCCACGCGCATCTTTTCGTTGTCCGAGCCGGTCGTGCGAAACAGCACAAGGCCGCTCAATGCGTTCAAAATCTCCACACGCGTCTTGTCG
>DATHEW010000685.1:0-4479 GCA_035318425.1 Candidatus Acidiferrum sp.
GGAACTTGTAGTCCGGGAAAAAGAAGTTGAACACGGTTGGTGAATTCAGCGGCGTCTGCGACAAGCTGGAACTGAAACCGCCGTCGGTATAATTCATGTTCCAGTTGTTGTAGTGGAGCGTTACTGCACCAGAGCGGAAGACCGGCGCACCGACGAGTGGTAGAACCGTCGCACTGTCGTTGCGGTTCGCCGCTACGGTGCCGATCACGGTGAACCGAGTCAGACTTGGAACACTCGCGATGCGGTAAACACCGTCTGGCGCCTGGCCGTCCTGGAAATTGATGTAAACGCTTTTTCCGACGGTCAGGTCGTGCGGCCTGCTGGTCGTGAACGTGATGTTGCTTCCCGTTTGATTGAAGCCGAGATCAGTCCATTTCACGAACGCGCAACTGCCAGCGCGTGTTGCTCCAACCGTAGCGTTCACGGTGAACGCCGAGCCGCTGAGGACCGCGTTCACGGTGTGAATTCCACTGCGCGCGCCACCGGAAGAAACCGTGAGATAAAGCTGTGCTCCGACGGAAAGCCCATGACCGGAATTGGTGATCGTGATCGTTGTGCCGACTTGACCATACGTGGCGAATGTCGCGCCGCCACCATTTACCGCCAGGGTCCTTCCGTCGATCACTGTGACGTTGTTGTAGATCTGCGACGGTGGCCCGCCCTTGCCGAAACTCAGCAGCACGTCGTCGCTCGAGCTCAGGCGGTGAGGCTTGGACGTGGTGATGATCACGGTCTGGCTGCCGGTCTGTTGGTACTTCGCTTTGAGCGGAGCGGGAGCCGGCAATGCGCGCGCGACGGCTGTGGCTCGCAAGAGTGGCTCGCGTTGTTTTCCGCTCGTGGGCAAAGCGACAACGTTCGCGCTGCGTGCTTCGTAATCGAGCAGGATGGCCTTGATCACCGCTTGCATGTCGCCGCGAACTCCCTTCCCGTTGTCGTTGAATTTCTGAACGACGCGATACAGGTAATCACGGCTCGGATGGCTCGTGACCAGGCGCTGAATGAGCTGGCGGCAGATGAATGGGCCGACGTTCTGATTGTGAAAAATTGAGTCGAGCGCCAACTCCAAATCCCTCGAGCAATACGTGTCGAAGTCCGTATTGGTGGAAATCAACTGCACGCCTGAAGCAGCGGGCAACACCACATTGTCGAGCAGGCGTTTGGTTCCCAATTCGTGATGCGTCGGCACGAGCACCATCGGCCTCACGTAATCCGCGCCAGGATTCCAGTTCACCGGCAGCCGCTTGTTCGCCTGGTTTGTCTGCCAATAATTCCAGCCCGTGAAAACATGCGAGTAACCGATGATCACGTCCTGGTCGTACGTCGGAACGATATCGCCGGCCGAGTTCAGCACGAGCGTGCCGTCTGGCCACATGCGGTTCAGCCCCACGGAGAACAACTGAAGAATTTCGCGCGCGTAATTTTCGTTGGGATGAGTGCCCGCAGCGATGTTGCCTTTGTCGTTGCGGCGCATGTCGAGGTAGATCCCCATGGCCGGCGAAAGCGTCACGTCCTCCAGCAAGTCGCGGAAGTTTCCGAACGAGTGTTTCAACAGAACATCGTAATAGGCCGAGAGCGCGCGGCTGTTGTCCACGAGCGGACCCGTCTCAGACACCACCATGATCTGGCTTAGCGCGAAGGCCACGCGCTGACGAAGCTGGTCTGGCGCTCCGACCGATTGCCTCCACCACGTGTTGAAGGTGAGCACGCCGGGATAGCCCGCATTCGGAACGGCATTCGCATACACGTTCGTCAAATGGCCGGAGAGCGGTGCTTTGAATTGCTTATTGATCCAGCCTTCGTATCCGAGCGTCTTCAACGCTTTGATTTCGGAAGGACTGGCGCCAAATGTTGCCTGCTGGAGGAAACGCGCGGCAGCGTTTGGATTCGCATGATCCGCGGTCCATGTCGGACCCAGTGGCGGCGGCGTGAATTTGCGCGTGCCCGCAGCGAGACCGAAGTGCCCGTTAATTTCACCGCCGGGATAGTTCACCGAGTGAACGTTGATGTAGGCTTTGCCCTGCTTGATGATTTCAATCAGGTCAGCGGTGGTGAGCGGTCCCGAGGGTTCGAGGTTCCAGATGTAACTGCCATCGGCTTCCTGAGTCGCGGTGTCGATGTCGAACACGATTTGTCCCTGGCCGTTTTTGCCGAGGTACGTGTCTGCGTGGATGTGCTTCGCGGTCACCGGAGCCGAAAGCCCCGCGTGGCTGTAACGCAACACCGCGTGCGACTCGTCCGCACTGAGCCGCAACGTCGCGGAACCAACGCCCGAACTCAGCGCACCCGCCTGGGCGACCATGTTCGCGGAATAGAGCGTGCCGGGAATTTCGTTTGCGGGCGGTTCCACGTAGGGCGCAAGCACGTAACCGGGAACAACGCCGCTCGGCGCCGTGTTCGTTCCGGTCGGATCCAGCAACCAGCCCACCGCCCAATGATCGTTCGCGCCCTTGCCGGCCTTGTGTAGAACTTCGATGTAATATCGTCGTCCCGCTACCAGCGCCAGCCACGCTGACTGCTGGTTCGACTGCAGATTCCATTGCTGAGGGGTGGTGGGTTTCGGATTTGAAACGTAGGCGCGCCGCACCTTGTTGGCCGGCTCCTTGTCGTTCGAGATCCACAGCTCGGCGGAACTGTTGCCGGCGATCCAGAAGTAGTAATTGCCCGTTGCCGGTGCGATGAGAAAACCGCGCACACGTTCACCGTAGTTGTCGCCGAAGTTCGAGATGCCTTCGAGGTTGCCAATGGCGTTCGTCTGCGAGGCCGGAAGATGCAGCGGAATCTCGGCGACGGTCGTCCCCGCTGCGCCAAGCCAGACCTCGCGCGTCACCGAACTGCCGGAATCAATCACTTCGAGTTGAAGCACTGATTCGCCCACGCCTGCTGAGTTGCTGGAGGAAACCGTGAGGTTGAAATTTCCCGCGAACGTCGGGATACCGCTGATCACACCGTTCGTTGGGTTGAACGAAAGCCCCGGCGGAACATTGCTCGCACCGAAGCCCAAAGGTGTATTCGCTCCCGCAACGGTGTAGGTGAACGGCTGGCCGACGAACGCCACGGCGAACAGCGGACTCGTCACAGCGCCCGGCGCGTAACCGCCGGATGCCGGATACAACCGACTGGAAGGAACGACCTGCCGCGGCTGACTGGCGGAGTACCAAGACAAGCGCGTGCGCCCGGGACCACCACGGTTGAAATATTCCAGGCGAATGTTGTAGCGGACACCGGCGACCAGTTGGATGGAACCGGTCCATGTCGAGTTCCCAATCTGCCATCGATCGATGATCAACTGATCATTGACCCAAAGCTTCACACCGTCATCCGCGCGCGTTTCGAAGAAGTACAGCTCTGAATATTGCGGCTCCACCTGGCCACTCCAGCGCACGGTGTAATTGCCGTTGCTCAGATTGGGAGTGGTCGCCGGCCCCCAGTTGATGTCGATCGCGGCGTTGTTGGTCGTGAAGAACAGATTCGTCGGATGGAAGTTAATCATGTTCGTGTAAGTCGCGCTGGCATTGGTGAAGTAGTCGCCGGTCAACCCACTTCCCACGCCGAGCGCGGCAGCCACGGCAAACTTGGGCGCAGGGCGAACTCCGCAAAACGGATCGCCCTTCTTGATTCGCAATTTCGCCGAAGGAGTCAGAAGGCTTTCGAGCGATTGCAACCCCAGTTTCCTGATGATGAAGTCATAGTCATTGAGCGGTGTGCCATTTTCGTCAGCCTGGCCATTGCTCGTCGCGGACAGAGGATCGAGGCCCAACTGATATTCTTCCCAGTCATTCAACCCATCGCCGTCCGTATCGACGTCGCCCACCGTGGCGCGGAAAAATTCCGCCGGTTTATCGGCAGGAGTTGCGAGCGTCACCACGGAATTGGTGCGC
Source organism: Candidatus Acidiferrum sp. (assembly GCA_035318425.1). Classification (GTDB taxonomy): domain Bacteria; phylum Verrucomicrobiota; class Verrucomicrobiia; order Limisphaerales; family SIBH01; genus JANNGC01. The sequence continues at coordinate 3,879 of DATHEW010000685.1, forward strand.
AGCACGACGGTGCTCCTCGTAATCCACTGAGCGGCGTTTCCGAACCCGGCTTCATTCACCTGAAGTTGAAAACGTTTTCCCATGTCTCCGTTCAGGAACACATTGAAACTGGCACCGAGGGCGTTTGTAGAAAGTTGGACTTGGGAAATGCGGGCGACAGACCCCGCATCAAAAGGATCGGTGCCCGCGGTGGCTTCGAATGGATCGGACATTCCATCTCGATCGGAATCGAGCGGCGCGCTCAGATTTTTTGTCGCGACAACCTGAGATCCGTAGAGCAACTCCCAAATGTCGCTCATTCCATTTCCGTTCAAGTCCAGGACCTGCGAATGAGCGGGACGCGCAACGAGAACAAGGGTCGAAACAAAAATGACTCTTAGCGTCACAAGAATGCGTTCCGAAATATTTGCAGCCATAAGCATTTTCTCAAAGGCGTCGAACGAGTTCTGGAAGCGCCGTGATCACAACTGAGTTTGCGCACGTGATCGCGAAGTCCGAATCGCTAAGCACTCAGTCTGCCAATGCCGGCTGACAATAGGGCGGGAAAGCAGACGACGTTGAATTCACATGAATTCCCACGAGCCGATGCCGGAAACGGGAG
>DATHEW010000686.1:0-6564 GCA_035318425.1 Candidatus Acidiferrum sp.
TGCTCAGTCGGCGCCAATTTATGTTCCATCGCGGCCGATGAATGAGTCGCGCGACGTGCCGACGCCTTGTGCGTTTTTGCCACCGGTTTCTGCAAAGGCTCACTTCGCTCTTCACGTGGCGTCCTTTCTGTGTGCGCTTCCATCCGCTCGGATTTTGGACGCGATGCCGCGCGCGTCTCCGGCCGTTTCGTTTCCGCCGATCGCAGCATCTCCGTGAAGTCGCCGCCGTGCATCACATCAGCTTTTGCGTTAAGTGAGGTCGCGGGATCTTTCGTGGGAACTGCGCCCGCGATGAACGTGCTCAGTCCTGCTTTCACCGCTTCACCTTGCCTGCCGGAGTTTCCGTGGTGCGCCGCAAACGCTCGGTCAATTGCGCCGCGCGCTGTGCGTCTGCTTTACCAAGTTTGCCGAACGCTTCGAGAATCGGGCCGCTTTCCGTGGGCTTGAGATAGAAGAATATTTTCAGGATCTCGTCGTCCGGATGTTCCTTCAAAATATTGGCCGAGCCTTCCGGTGACATCGACGCGTGCATCTTCGCGAGCTTCTTCAGGTTTGGCACATCCTCCTGCTTGATCCGCACCAGCGTCCGGTCGAGATCGCGCTGCACACGGGCCACCGCTTCAGTCACGATGTTGATTTCCTGGCGCTCGCTCGCGAGACGCGCCTCCAGTTCCTTGAGCTGCTGCTCGCGCATCGAAAGCGATTCCTTCTCCTGCTTTAGCTCCGCGACCATCTGATCGAGCTCGGGATTCAGGAAAATCCAGGATTCTCCAGCGTGGACGGGGCTCGCCTCAAGACCGTTCGCCGCCGGAACAGCGCTGAACTTCGCCATGCTGAAACAGAAGAGCGTCGTGCCGAGGTAGGCCAGCGTGCCGGCCAGCGCCACGAACCAGTTCGCCGTCGCGAGTTTCTTCATGCGGCCTCCAGTTGTGGAACTCCATGCCACGCGCCGCGCGTCGCGATCTCATCGAGAAATTTCTGGTCTTCAGCCTGTGCCGCGTATTCGTGCGCGCGGCGGTGCTTGCGGAAAATTCGGTCGAGCACTTCGCGCCGGCGGGTCGCTTGCTGCAACGCCGCGTGCGCAACATCAACGTGCCGCTGGTGTTCGCTCAATTCCTTGGCGAGTTGCTTCTGCGTATCTTCGAGCACGAGGCACCATGAATGCGCGTGCCGCATCTGGTCGGCGCGCATCCCTTGCACCGCGCTGTTGCGCATTCCGTCCCAGACGTTCTGCAAATCCCGATCGAGCGCCATGAGCCGCACCGCGGCTTCTTCACACGCACGCACCGCGTCGGCGAAGACCTTCTGCGCGGACTGTTCCTCCGCCGCGCGCACGTCCTGCACGGCACTGAGTGAGAATCGAAATCGTTTCATGACTTACTTCTTGGTTTGAGCTTTTCGCGTTTCGAGAGTTTCAGAAAGAAGCCGCCAGCTTTCTTCCACGGGAAATCCTTCATGCATGCCCTGGCGCAAAAACGTGCGCAACGGCTCATGCAGATGAATCGCCGTATCGACGGCGGCATTCGTTCCCGCCGGATAAGCGCCGATCGTGATCAGGTCCGCGTTCTTGCGGTACACGGCGAGGTGTTCGCGCGCGCGACCGGCCACTTCGAGCTGGCGCGCATCGAGCAACTCGCGCGTGAGCCGGCTCACGCTTTCGAGCACGTCGATCGCGGGATAATGATTCTGCGTGGCAAGTTCCCGCGAGAGGACGATGTGGCCATCGAGAATCGAGCGCACCGCATCGGCCACCGGCTCGTTCATGTCGTCGCCTTCCACGAGCACGGTGAACAATCCTGTAATGGCGCCTCGTTCGCTGGTTCCGGCGCGTTCAAGCAATTGCGGCAGCAAGGAAAAGACGGATGGCGTGTAACCGCGTGTGGCGGGCGGCTCACCGACGGCGAGTCCGATCTCACGCTGCGCCATCGCGAAGCGCGTCACCGAATCCATCATCAGCAACACGTTCTGCCCGGCGTCGCGAAAGTATTCCGCAACTGCCATCGCGAGAAATGCTCCCTTCAAACGGGCCAGGGCGGGTTCGTTCGATGTCGCCACGATGACGACAGATTTCTTGCGGCCCGCTTCATCCAAATCCTTTTCGAGAAACTCGCGAACCTCTCGTCCACGCTCGCCGATGAGCGCAATGACATTCACGTCTGCTTCGGCCTGGCTGGCCATCATGCCGAGCAAAGTCGATTTGCCGACGCCGCTGCCCGCGAAAATACCGAGCCGCTGCCCGCGTCCGCAGGGGGTGAAAGTGTCGAGTGCCTTGATGCCGGTGCGAAATGTTTCGCGGATGCGCTGGCGTTGCAAGGGATGCGGCGGCGCAACATTGAGTTTCACCAGTTCGCGACTGTGAACCGGCGGCAAACCATCAAGCGGTTGGCCCAAGCCATCGATGACGCGCCCCTTCAGCGCATCGCTCACAGCCACGCGCAACGGTGCGCCCGTTCCGATGACTTCGCATCCCGGATGAATGCCATGGATGGCGCCCAGAGGCATCAGCAACAAATGATGATTTCGAAAGCCCACGACTTCGGCGAGCGTTTCGGTGCCGTGGCGCGAAATGATATGACACACGTCACCCACCGCGGCAGCCGGTCCTTCTGATTCGATGACCAGCCCAATCAACTGCACCACGCGTCCGCGTGTTTCCGTGACGCGAGCGGCCTTCACGCGATCGAGCGCGTTGGTCAGACGGTTGTTGTTCAAAGGTGTGGTGGCGATCATGAGAGGCTGAGGGTTTCGGCAACGCGCGCGATCTTCGTCTCACGTCGCGTATCAATGGTTCCAAAGCGTGTTTGCACGAGGCAACCGCCGCGCGTGGCGTCCTGCGACGCGGTGAATCGTATCTTGTGCCGGGCGGATTCCGCGCCGAGCAGTTCGGCGTAGTCGGTGCCGAGCAATTTTAAATCATCGGAATGCAAGGACACAGTGAACTCCGTCGTGTCCTCCACTTGATCGAGCGCCTCACGAATCGAGGCCGCGACCATCTCTCGCGTGATTGGCAATTCCGCGACCAGCTTCTGCGCGATCTCGAACGCCAGCGCGATCAGTCCCTCCTCGCTCTGCTGCACCACTTGAGGCACGGCGTCGCGCAACGCCGTCACAGCCCCGATGTGCAAATCCAACAACTCCGTGCGCTGCCGCAGCAATTGCTCACTCAAAGCGCGTTCTCCATCGATCACTCCGCGCTCGTAACCCATGCGGTCGGCGGCGCGTAATTGTTCCGCGACATCCGATGGCACGGCCTTCGCGGCCAGACGAATGTCGCGAGGCGCAACGGCGAAGCGGATTGATTCACGCAACGGCATGTTGAGTCTCCTGCGGCGCGCCCTCGGTTGAAGTTTCGTTTTCGCTCTCCAGCTTGCGCACGGCATCGATGATGCGCATCTGCGCGGCCTCGATGTCGCGCGGCTTGATGCCGGCCATGAAGGCAATTTCCTCACGCACGCCTTCAGCGGCGCGTTTGGAAATGCTTCCTAGAATCAGACTCTTGACCTTCTCGCTCGCGGATTTCAGCGCCATGGCGAGGTCGCGCATGTCGATGTCGCGCAAGGCCATCTGCAGCACTGCGACTTCGATCGTTGCGAGGTCCTCGAAGGTGAACATCTTTTGTTTGATGGCACGCGTCAGCTCGGGGTTGTGCTTCTCGATATTCAACAACAGCGACTTGCTGTGCGATTTTTCCATCGCGTTGAGAATGTCAGCGGCCGTTCCCACGCCACCGGTCTGGTTGAGCGCGCGGGTCTGGCGGATGCCGGCCTTCGCCTTCAAAATCTCCACGACCTTCTCCACCACTTCGATCGGCGTGGGCGCCAGTGTGGCGAGGCGTTCGATGGCCTGGTCTCGCACCTCGGTGGGCAGGAACGCCGCCACCTCCGCGGCTTTCTCGGCGCTGAGATAACTCAGTACCAGCGCGATCGTCTGCGGCTGTTCGTGCGCGACGATGTTGTAAAGCTGTCGCGGCTCCATGTCGGCTATGCTGTGAACGACGGGTAGCGCCGCGGGCTTGGGCGCCACGCGATTCATCACATCGTTGGCAGCGAACTGTCCAAACGCTTTCTCGAGCGTCGTGCGTGCGAACTCAGCTCCTCCTCGCACCGACGTCCCGGCCTCAAGCGCCACTGCGGAAAATTCCTGGAGCACGTTTCGTTGCAGCGCCAGGGGAATGCTTTCCAGCTTGGCCATCTCGGCGGAAACGATCTCGATGTCCTGCGCTTCCAGTCCGCGCAATACCGGCGCGGCGGCTTCCGGCCCGAGCATCACGAGCAGCGCGGCCAGCTTTTGTATTTTCGTCAGTGACGCGAACTCCGCCGGCTCACTCGTCGTCATGGAAGGGGAAGCTGCCATTAGTTTTGCCCTGTTTTTTCGCGCCCCATCCAATTCCGAATGGCCTGCGTCATGTTGTCGGGATTCTCGCGGATCAATTGATTCAGTACGTCCACCGTGACCACACCGGGCATGGACTTGCCGTTTCCGTGGCCATTTCCATTGCCATTGCCGTTGTGAACGGTCGCGAACTGGCTGAGGGGAATGCCAATGGGAATCGTCTCGACGGGCGTGCGCTTCAGCAGGCGCAGCAGGATCGCCAGGAACACAATCGCCAGCACGGGGTAAATGGCCATCTTGCCGATGTTCAGCCAGAAGTCGGTGCGCTCCTGTTTGTCGAGTTGCTGCACAACGTCGCCCGCCATCGGATCATTGAACGCGAGCTCTTCGAGAGTGATCAGGTTATTGGGCGTGCCGCCTTCGCCCTGCTCCACACCCAGTGCGCTTTGAACGATACGCCGCAACTTATCCAGGTCCTCCGTCGAACGTGGGACGATCTTGCGCGCCGTCCCCGTGCCTTCGAATCGCGCCGCGACCGTGACCGCGGCGGATAAGCGCTTAATTCCACCCGCCATCTGCGTGATGTTGCTCGTGCTCTTGCTGATCTCGTACTCGGTCGTGCCGGTGTTCTTCTTGTTGCGCGTGGACGTGACCGGCATGGCTACGGAATTCGCATTGGTTTCGCCCGTGTTCGTGGTGATGCCCACCGGAGTCGCCGGCGATGCGCTAGTCGTGTCGTTGTTCTCCTCATCCTTCGTCTGCATCTTCACCACCTGGCCATCCGGATCGAACTTCTCTTCCGTTCGCATGGTGGTGTCGTAATTGATTTCTGCGGCAACCCGCACCAGCGCCTGGCCGGGGCCGAGCACTTTCTCCAACATGCCTTCGGTTTTTTTGGCGAGGTATTGTTCGAGATTGCGGCGCGCGGCGAGTTGCGTGGTGGTGATCCCCACGAGCGAATCGTTCTCCACATTCTCGGAAAGCACGTTGCCCATGTTGTCCACTACCGTCACGAAGTTGGCGCGCAAACCCTCGACGGCATTGGCGACGAGAAAGCGAATCGAGTTAATGGATTGCGGCTGAAGCTGCGCATTGCCGCGCACGCGCACGAAGACGGAAGCCGTCGGATGCTTGTCCTTGTCCACCAGCAAACGATTCTCTGGCACCACGATCATCACGCGCGCCGAGTCGATCTCATCGATCTGCGAAATCGTGCGGGCAAGTTCGCCTTGCACGGCGCGGACGTAATTGGCGCGCTGAACGAAATCACTGATGCCGAAGTTCGGCTTGTCGAAAATTTCGAATCCTACGCCGTCGCCGCGCGGAATGCCTTTGCCGGCGAGTTGCATGCGCATAACGTGGACCTTCGCTGTCGGAACGGAAATGGAACTGCCGCCGGTGCCGATCTTGTAAGGCACCTTCGCCTCATCCAACGCCGATATGACACGCGCGGATTCCGTGTCGGAAAGTTTTCCGTAGAGGAGCGAGTACTCGACGCGACTGGACCAGAAGGCGAGCCCCGCAAGTCCGCCGATCAGGCCGAGCGTGGCGATCGCAACGCTGAGCCGTTGCGCTGCGCCGAGTTGTTTCCAAATCGCCGCGAGTTGGGAGCCGAGTTTCGAAAGGTTCTGATTCATTGAGAAAAATGGAAAGTGTCAGCTCACACCTGCATGCGCATCAGTTCCTGATACGACTCGAGGACTTTGTTGCGCACCTCGACCATGAGCTGGAACGAGACGCTGGCCTCTTCCATCGCGATCATCGTCTGATGCAGCGAAGCGCTTTGGCCGCTTTGTAAATCGTGGACCGCTTGCCCGGCGGCGACCTGACGGTTGTTCACCTCGCTCACCATTTTCTCGAGCGTGCTAGAAAATGAGGAAGGCGCCTGGGCACCGGAAAGTTTCGACGTGTCGCCTGCGCCAGCGAGCTTCTCCAGTTCCGCGGCGGAAATGGGCTGCGCGGTCGTGGGAATCGGCACCGGGCTGAGCCCGGGAACCATCTGGCGAATGGCGGAAAGGGGATTCATACAGCGGGATTACCTCTTACCGATGGCCAGCGCCTGGAGCGCGAGCATTCGGGAGTTCTTGATCACCGCGAGATTCGCCTCGAACGAACGCGACGCCACGATCATGTCGGCCATCTCCTCGTGAATGTTCACGTTCGGCATCGCCACCATCCCCTGCGCGTCGGCGTCGGGATGGCCGGGATTCAGCACGAGGTGCGGCGGGCGTT
>DATHEW010000687.1:0-6122 GCA_035318425.1 Candidatus Acidiferrum sp.
CCCATCGAGGTGCCCGGGATGATCGCGGGAGTTCAGATCACGGCCGAGCGCGCGCGGTTGATCTACGACTACGACAATTTCCATCCCGGTGGCACGAACAAGACGAAAAACGTTCTCTACGGCGACGGACACGTGGAGCCGATTCGGTGATCGTGGTTCTTTCTCCGCACTGACACACCTCCGCGAGTTCTTCCGTTGACGCTGCTCGGCCTTGTTCGCAGTGTATCGCGCTGCTTGCCCCGAGCAGGCGCACTGATTCTGAACTTGTTAACGATTCTATGAACCTCGATAGCGTTTACGCGAAGCACACCATCAAAACCAATGCGAAGCTCGTCCTTATCGTCATGGACGGGTTGGGCGATATCGCCATCAAAGCCAACGATTATCTGACGCCTCTCGAAGCGGCCACCACACCGAACCTCGACGCGCTCTCGCAGGATTCCGCGCAAGGCCGCATGATTCCCGTCGCCCCGGGCATCACGCCGGGCAGCGGCCCGGGACATCTCGGTTTGTTTGGTTACGACCCGCTTGAATTCGAAGTCGGACGCGGAGTCATTGAAGCGCTCGGCCTCGGTCTGGAATTGAAGAGCGGCGACGTAGCTGCGCGCGCGAATTTCTGCACGTTGAATCCGAAGGGAACCGTGACGGATCGCCGGGCTGGCCGCATTCCAACTGAGAAGTGCGAAGAGCTGTGCGCACTCCTTTCCAGCAAGATCAAGAAGATCGGCGACACACAAGTGATCATCAAAGCCGGCAAGGAACATCGCTTCGTCGTGATCTTCCGCGGCGCAGGTCTCGAAGGGCCGCTCACTGATTCCGATCCAAATCGCGAAGGGCTCCCGATCCCGGTCTCGAAAGCGCAAGACTCCAAATCGTTGAAGCAGAAAAAAACCGCGAAACTGATCACAGAGTTTTACAAGGCCGCGCTGCCGCTGCTGAAAGGCAAACTGCCCGCGAATGGCTTCCTCATGCGTGGCATCGCGCATCAGCCGAGCATTCCGACGTTCGAAGAACGCTACCAACTGCGCGCGGCCGCTCTCGCGGTGTATCCGATGTACAAGGGACTCGCGCAACTCGTCGGCATGGCAAAGATCGAGGGACCCCAAACGGTTCGCGAACAGTTCGAGCGCTATATCGCTGAGTACGACAACTACGATTATTTTTTCATCCACTACAAATACACGGACAAGCACGGTGAAGACGGAAACTTCGAGGCGAAGAAAAAAGCGATCGAAGATTTGGATGCCGCGTTGCCAGTGTTGCTGCAGAAGCGGCCGGACGTCCTCGCGATCACCGGCGATCACTCGACGCCCTGCGCGATGAAAGGCCATTCGTGGCATCCGCAACCAGTGCTGCTGCACTCCGCGTATTCGGGTTCGGACAAGCTGGATCGCTTCACTGAAACCGGCGCGAACATGGGCTCGCTTGGAGTTTTTGACGCGAAGTTTCTGATCCGCCTGATGCAAGCGAACGCGAAGATGTTCGATAAGTTCGGCGCGTGAGCGGCGGCTGGATTTGCTCGGATCAGGGATGCTCTGGTCCGAGCTACCGCTCATATTCTTACCGCGCCGCGTGCTCGTGCCCGTTGGCGCGACGTTTTTTGCCTTCCTCGACGATCTTCCCTTCGAGTTCACGCGGCATTTCCTCGTAATGATTGAACTCTTCGCTGTGCAGACCACGTCCGCCGGTCAGTGACCGTAGCGTGCTCGAATAACGATAGAGTTCCCTCGCGGGCACTTCGGCTTTGATCACCTGAAACTGTCCATCCACATCCACGCCGAGAATTTTGCCGCGACGACTGGAGAGATCGCCCACGACCTTTCCCATGCAATCTTCCGGGATGCGAATCTCGACTGAGTGAATCGGCTCGAGCAAACAGGGCCGCGCATTCTGGAACGCTTCCTTGAACGCGAAGTAGCCCGCGATCTGAAACGCGATGTCTTTCGAGTCCACCGGATGCATCTTGCCGTCGTAGAAATCCACCTTCACATCCACGACGCGATAGCCAGCGAGGATGCCTTCGTTGCACGCCTGGTTCACGCCATCCTCGACGCTCGGCACAAAAACGCGATCGACGTTCTGGCCCACGAGCGATTGCGTGAACTCGAACCCGCTGTCACGCGGCCTAGGCTCAACACGCATCCACACTTCGGCGAATTGTCCCGCGCCACCGGTCTGTTTCTTGTGACGGTACTTGGAATCCGCCGGGCCTTTGATCGTCTCTCGGAATGGAACGCGCGGCTCGGCGAGCGTGACGTGGACATTGAAGCGGCGGCGCAATCGATCGGCGAGCACTTCAAGATGCAGCTCTCCCTGTCCCGAGATGATCGTCTGATGCAACTCGGCATCGACACGGAATACAAAAGTCGGGTCTTCCTCGTGCAATGCTGAAAGGCCGGCGGCGATTTTGTCCTCTTCGCCCGTCGCGCTCGATTGCAGCGCGGCATGAATCGTCGGGTTGGGATAACGAACCTTCGGCAGCGTAATCGGGTGGCGGGACGAACCCATCGTGTTGCCTGTATGCGTGTCTTTCAACTTCACGACAGCGCCAATGTCCCCAGCGCCCAGCTCGGGCACCGTCGTGCGCTCGCGTCCATTCAGAATATAAATCTGGCCGATGCGCTCGGTGATCTTGCGGTCGCTGTTGAACAGATCGGTGCCGGTCTTCACCGCGCCTGAGTAAATACGGAAGAACGATAGTTCGCCGAAATGTTCTTCGTTCATCGTTTTGAACACGTGAACGCACGGATCGGGATCCTTCAGCGCGACTTTCACATCGTTACCGTTCACATCGTGTCCTTTGACCTCGGCTCGATCGACGGGTGAGGAACCATACTTCGCGATGAAATCCATCAGGCGCGCGACGCCAACATCAGTATCGGCTGACGTGCAGAAGAGTGGAATGAACTGCTGCTTCTGCACCGCCGAATGAACGCCTGATCGAAATTCCTCTTCTGACAATCCACCTTGATCGAAAAACTTCGTGAGCAGTGTGTCGTCGGATTCGGCGATGTGTTCGATCAATTCTTTGTGCAACCGCGTGACCTTGTCCTTCCATTCGCCAGTCGCCGCCTCCTCCTTGTATTTGCCGTTCGTATCGTAGGTGACGACTTCGTTCCGCATCACATCGAGGACTTTGTTGAAGCCGGGGCCCGGATTGATTGGAACGCTCAATGGGAACACGCCGTTTCCGTAATGCGCGCGGGCATCGGCCAGGACTTCATCAAAGTGCTCGTTCTGTTTGTCCACCGCGTTCACGACGATGACTTTGGGAATGCCGAACTCAGTGGCGAAATTCCACATGCGCTCGGTGCCGACGCCGATACCATGTTGCGCATGCACAACCACGAGCGCGAAATCCGCGACACGCAAGGCGCTCAATGCTTCGCCCACGAAATCGAGATAACCGGGCGTGTCGAGGATGTTGAATTTTTTCCCCAGCCACGTGGTGTGCATGAGCGATGTCTGAGTGGAGATCTGTCGCTGCTTCTCGCTGTGATGATAATCCGAGACCGTCGTCCCGTCGGCGATGTTGCCCATGCGACCGATGACGCCGGAGCAGGCGAGCATCGCCTCACTCAACATGGTTTTGCCAGACGAAGCGTGTCCAATGATTGCGAAGTTGCGGATGTCCGCCGGTGGGTACGTAGCCATAGTTCAATCCAGTTGAGAACGCACAGGACGTTCCAGTTGGCTCGTGTCCAGAGGTTTGTGACGCCGAGCATTCATTGGGGCTACGCAGAAATTCGCGCGGCATAGAGATATGGCGCAAGTGAAATATCCTCGGACTTTTTGATCCCAGTCAGTGCGAACTGCCGCGTGGAAGGAGACGAAAGTGCGGCGACGGTTGTGCCGTGACCGCTGCTCTCAAAAGGAAATCAGAGATTGATCACGCCGACGATATTCTCGCGAGGAACAGTGCCGAAGGCCCGGCTATCCATGCTGTTGTTTCGGTTGTCACCCAGAACATAGAAGTGGCCTTTCGGAACCAAAACCCGGCGGCCCAGCCCGCCGACGAGCGCTTTCCGAGGATGGAACACATACGGTTCTGCAAGTATCTGGCCATTCACATAAGGCTGATCGAGCGCCATCTGAATCATTTCTTCCGGCAGACCAATGATGCGTTTGACTACAAGCTCTCCGGTTTCTGGATCTTTCAGCACCACCAGTTCACCGCGTAGAGGCACGCGCGTGATAGTCACGAAGCGGTTCAGGAGGACCATGTCGCCCGAGACCAGGGTCGGCGACATGCTGGAGCCACGCACTTCCACAGCCGTGACAACCACGCGGCTGAAGAAAAAATAACTGACGATGCACAAAACGGCGACCATGACGAACTTGGCGAAGCGGTGGCGGTGGACTTGTCCCAAGAGGATTTGAATCGTGCTCTTCATCCTGGCGATCCATGTGTTCATTCGGTGCTCCTGATTCGTATACCACCGTCGCCTGCACGGCAATTCGCCCGCTTACTGCGCCGCAGCTAGGGGAAATTACCGGAACCGACTCTATTTCAGTGGAACAGCGAAGTCGACGTCGATTCGGCTTCGCTCGGCTACACCAAGCTCGAGCAGTTCGGCGTTGCGAAAAACTTCGATCCGGTTGGTCTTCGACGAAACATGTGGCAAGACCCGCGCGCGCTGCCGATCAAGTTCCTCGACCGACAAGATGTCGAGCGCCACGGGATCGGCGCTGAAACGGAGCTGGTTCAACGCGGCTGAGTAGTGCAGGTGCGCGATCTGTTCGCCTTGGAACTGGCAGATCAACGCATCCACGATGCTGAGCGCGACGCGATCACCGAGAGCGGGCAGTGCGTAAATTTCAGGCACCGCCTGCGCGAGTTTTCCAGGCTCGCCCTCGAAGCGGATCGAGTTGTCCACCGAACCCATTGCCAGGCTGTAGAGATTCCCACACACGCCAGCCGTGTTGTGATTCAAGAGCGGAGAGACGTTAATTATTTTCGTGATCTGCCGCGTCAGCAGGGTCGTGACAAAAGATTTGCGACCGATGTGCTCGTCCTTGTCTTGAAACTCTCGATCACCGAACACCAACTGGCCGAGCAACGCGGATTCGTAGAAGACGTTTTCGTCCCACCCAGTGTCGAGACTGCCGGCGACACGCACGCCGTAGCGCTCCGCGAGTTCGGAAAACCCGGCACGCCGGAGGTCCGAGTAACGAAAATCCCAAACGATGATATTCGTCGGCGGCAGGCGCGCGGCGAGCAATCCTTCGATGACGCCTTCCACGACGGCGACGCGTGTGCCGACCTGCGATCCGGGGCGGGAGTACACTTTAATCCCGACGATGTCGTTCGTGTTCGCAACCGTGCGCCATGAAGCAGCGACGTCTGCCTTGCCGGTGAAGTTCGTCATGCCGCGTTGCACGAGCGCTCGGATTTTGTCCGGCACGGGCTTGTAGGCATCCGTCGCGGCATCGTCTGCCACGACGACAACTCGTGAGCGTGATGAAGCAAGTGTGGAGGTTGAAAGCTGCGGCTTCTCACCGCGGGACAGAAGCGGTGAAACGCACATCAGCAAACAACCGAACAAGCGTTTGAGCCTGAAAAACCGGGCGTTTCTTGACACGTCAGGGGGTGAGTGTTACCACGCTCGCCAATGCTGGCTACCAAAAATCCCGCGCGCTGGCTCTCCGCGATTTCGGTGGCGGCGGCCATCGCGATGCTCGCCGGTTGCACCGCTTCCGGGCCGCGTGCCTTGCTGGATGGCGACCGGGCGTTGCGCGATGGAAAATTCCCGCGCGCGATCGAAAAACTGAAGCTCGCCACGGAGTTGATGCCGGACGAACCGCGTGCATGGAATCACCTCGGCCTCGCTTATCACCAGGCCGGCCAAGCGCAACTTGCCGCACAGGCCTACACGCAGGCGTTGAAGCGGGACCGCAGCAACCTGGTGGCGGTGGCGCACTTCAATCTTGGCTGCCTGCTGTACGAGCAAGGCAACGCCGCGGCCGCAGTCGATGAACTGCGCAGCTTCACCATGGTCACGAACTCGGCACTTGGCTGGGTGAAGCTGGGCGAAGCGCAGATGCGGTTGCGGCAATTCGATTCCGCGGAACGCTCCTTCGCCAACGCATTGCGGCTGCAGCAAAAGGACGTTGAACCTATC
>DATHEW010000688.1:0-11567 GCA_035318425.1 Candidatus Acidiferrum sp.
GCCACGAGTGTGCTGGTTTTCCCTGCGCCCGCGCCGGCGGCGACGAGGACATCACCGTCCGCATTGATTGCTGCGAGTTGCGATTCCGTGGCGTTCACGAGTTCACCTCCATCGCTTTCAATGCGCGAAACTCATGCGACGTCCGGTCGAGTCGGCAGATCGTGTCGAACTCGCAATGATCGCATGCCGTTTTGTTGCTATGGCGGTAAGGATTCACGCTGATATCGCCGGCGAAAACGGCATTGCCGATCGTAACGAGTTGCCGTTCCACGCCATCGAGAATGCCGTCGAGAGTGAGCGCGGGGATCGGGTCGGAATAGTTACCGTTGAAACCATCGGCTTTGGTCAGCGAATAACTAAACTGATCGCCCTTGCGACGCGTGCTGGATTCGCCATCAAGTTGATCCAGAAACTCCTGCGCGAAGCGTCCACGATGTTTGTAAGCAGTGCGCCGTGCCGCTTCGGCGCTACCTAGGGCGTCATCGCGCCACTCAGCCGCGCCGTATGATCCGCGCAAACTCACGTAAAAGGCGCCCGCTGCCGTGACCATCTCCGCGCCCAGCAGTCCGGGTAGTTCGGGAAGTTTTCGCAATACACTCAGATAAGCGAAGAGCTGCATCTGCACGCCGCCGCCGAGGAGCTTCATGTCCACGCTGCGCGCGCTGGATTTGTAATCCACGACCACGACCGCAGCGTGTTTTTTATCGCGATCCACGAACGCATCCACGCGGTCGATGCTGCCGCGGAAAGACAGCTTGCGCCCGCCATCAAGATCAATTGTCCACGGCGGCAACGTGCCGCGCTCTCCGAAGGAAAGTTCCACCGCCACGGGATCAAACTGATACTGCTTCGCCCATCCGACGGCGGTCTCGATGAAATCTTCCAGTGCACTGATCAGGTTTTGCGCTTCCACGCGATCGCGATCTGTCGCGAGCAACACGCCATCTTTAAACTGCGGCAGTTTGCGTTCGGCGATCTCGCGCAACAGCACGCGCGCCCCAGCGGGAGTAACGTCGCGCCAGCGTTGACCTTGCGCCTTCAACGTTTCGTGAAACTCCTTCAACACCTCGTGCTGAAATGTGCCGCTGTGCCGCGCGTCCACTTCGAACAATCGTCGCTCCTCGGCGTGAAGACCCACCTTGATGAAAAAGCGAAACGGACAGGACGCAAATTCCTCCAATCGGCTCACCGACGTGAGCAGCGGCGATGCGTACAGTTTCTCGACAACTTGCGACGACAGCTTGCGTTGCACGCTGAAATCCAGCAACGGCAACCCCGCCAGTGCACTGAAGGATGGAAGTTCGATCAGCTTCTGCGCGCGAACATCCCCCGCCTTGAGACCACGCAAGACGAGCGACGCAAGCTCACTTGGATGCACCGCATCGGCAGGCTTCGCGTTGTCTGGGAACGTTTCTTCGACCAACCCTGGAAACAGCCGATGCAAATGACTGATAAAGACTGAGGGATTTCGTTTGCGACCGAGATGGTCCGCGTCAGCGTAGGAAACATAGAGACGTTCGTGTGCGCGCGTGCAGGCGATGTAGCCGTAGAAACGTTCATGCGCGAGCTGCTGCCGCAGCGCCGGGCCGAGCGATAGTTTTCCCTCGAGCGTGAGGCGGTCGCTTTCGTTCAACACCGGCGGCATGGCAGGTGGCGCAGGAAACACGCCTTCATTCACACCGAGCAGAAACAAGGCACGCAGGTCGGTATTGCGCGAACGATCGATGCTGCCAATGACGACCTGATCAACGGTGGGCGGAATCACACCGACGCTCAGTCCCGCGAGTCCCGCTTCAATGATCGGCAGCCATTCCCGCAGCGGCAGTCTTTCCTGCGCAAATCCGAGCGTCAGCGTCTTGAGCCACTCGTTCATCTGCTCCCACACCGTGGCGTGAAGCTGGCTGTCAGGATCCTCGCTCGTCCAATCGCTGAGCTGTTTCTCGACGTCAAAGGCGCTCCACAGGAAGCGCAAAGCGTCGGCGAGTTCCGGACCTGAAACCTGGTAACGGAACGCCGCGAACTTTGCTTGCACGTCGCGCATTGGTGTCACCGTGCGTAGGCGCAGCGCTTCGAGCCGTTGCGCCACGGCGCGATCACCAGAAACTGGCAGCGGCTCCAGCCATGCCTGTCCTTCCCAACCATGCGCCAGCGCTTCGTTCTCGAGTCGATCGATCTCGATTTCATCCGCGCCGACAAGGCCGCTCTTCAACAGACCGAACCAGTCATCATGTTTCCAATCGCGCGCGATGACTCGCAACGCGTAGCGCGTCAGCTCCGCGAGGGGGTGATGCGCCACCGGCTGACGGCGATCGAGGAAGAACGGAATTTCGTAGCGCGCAAACACGCGGCGCAACACGTCCTGGTAGCATTCAAGATCGCGCATCAACACCGCGAACTCGCGATACCGCGCGCCCTCGCGCACTTGCCGGCAAATCTCGCGCGCGGCGAATGTCGCTTCGGCTTCCGTGTTCGCACAGCGAATCACGCGGATACCTTTCGGCGGCGCATCGAAAGGAAGCGGCGACGCCCAATGCGATTCAAGATGCGCAAGCTCTGGATTGCTCGCAAAACGTCCAGAGTTGCCGCGCGGCACCTCCACCACTTCCACCGGAAGTGCTGACAACGCGTGAAGGCAGCGCCGGGTGGTTTGAGCCACCACAGACCATGGCGAAAAAGTTTGCTGCGCGTGCAGCGCCGATGCATCGCAGCAGAACGCGAGGGTCGCGTGCGTGCAGCGCGGCACCAGTGCGCGCAACAGTGCCAGTTCCTGCTCGGTCATTTCCGCGAAGCCGTCGAGCCAGAGCCCTTCGAATCGCGGCATCGGATCGCCTTGCCGCGTGGCCGCTTCGAGCGCTTCCGTGGCGATGTCGAGCAAGCGATCTGCGTCTTCCAATTCCTCACGCGTCAGCCAGGCAAGATATTCGGCGAAGATCAGCGCCACGTCCGAAAGCTTGCGCGCGACCGGTACGTCGCCGAGATCAGCAGCCGTTTTCCGCAAAAGCTCTGGCGTCATCCGCGCGCGCTGCATCTCGCGAAGCAACGCGCTGAGCTGTTGCGCGAAACCAGGCATCCGCGCGCTGGCGCGAAAGAGCTCAAGCCGTGAGTGGTGCTGTGCCAGCAACGCGCGCAAAACCATCACTCGACCATCGTCGCTCAACAGCCGCGGCTCGGGCCGATTCATCACCGTGAGCAGGAACGACGCGAGCCGCTCGAACGATAGAATCTGCAACCGCGAATACCCGGCAAGCGATCCGTCTGCGAGCAGGGCGCGCTCGATTTGGAAAGTCGCCTGTTTCGGCGCAAGAAAGATCAGCGGCGGGCCTGCAGGAGATTGGCACAATGCCGCGCGCACTTCCGAGAGACAGCGGAAGGTTTTGCCTGACCCGGCGGGTCCCAGCAGCAAACGGATTTGCACTCCGATGTTTTCTCGCACTCGATTCACAGAGGCGAGTCTATTGAAGCTGCTCAGTCAAAAACGGACCGAGCAGAAAACAATACTTCGATGCACGTCCAACCGGATGGACGCTTTTGGAGGGACGAGTCCCTATATTAAGTTGCGCGTGGGGAGATGCGAACGTTCGAACATTGGATTGGGGACTCGTGGAACTTGTCCGTCCAAAAATCTTCGGCCTTCGCGCGGACGCGACCGTCCGCGCTCCGCCCCCCCTCTAAGACTTGCGGTACGCCTCAGCGAGTAATGTTACGGGGTGAACCACGCGGACATCCACGCCTTCGCGTTTGCAGCCATTGATCACCTGGAGCAAGCAGCCGGGATTGCCAGTGGCCACGACTTGCGCGCCAGTGCTCTTGATGTGTTTCACCTTGCGGTCGAGAAGGTCATTCGCCATTTCGGGCTGAATGATGTTGTAGATGCCTGCACTGCCGCAGCACCAACTGCTCTCGGGAAGCTCGGTGAGCTGAACATTGGGAATGCTCTTCAGCAATTCGCGCGGTTGAGCGGTCACCTTCTGTCCGTGCGTGAGGTGACAAGACTCATGGTACGTGACGAGCAACGGTGCGGCGCCGTTCACGCGCGGTGTCTGAATGCCGATCTGCGCCAACCATTCGTGGATGTCTTTCACTTTCTTGTCCCACAGCCCGGCACGAGCGGCGTAGCGCGAATCTTCGGCAAGCAAGTGCGAGTAATGCTTCAGGTGCGAGCCGCAGCCGCCCGCATTCGTGATGATGGCGTCGAACTGATCGGGCGGAAATTGGTCGATGTTGCGGCGGGCCAGTTCGCGCGCGAGTTCGAGCTCGCCGTTGTGGGCCTGAAGTGATCCGCAGCAGTGCTGCTCGGGCGGCGTGATGACTTCGCAGCCGTTGCGGGCCAGCACTTCAACGGTGTCGAGATTCACATCGCTGAAGATCAGGTCTTGCGCGCATCCGACGAGCATGGCGACGCGATACTTCGTGTCACCGCGAGCCGGTGTGACCGGCGCAATCAACTCGGCCGAGAATTTCGGCTGCACTTGCGGCGTCATGGCTTCGAGTTCCTGCAATCGCCTCGGCAGGAGTTTCAGCACGCCGCTGCGGCGAAGCAGGGTTTGGAAACCGAGTTGCTGATACAGGCGCATCACCTGTCCCAGCAGCAGGAGTCGGCGCAGATCCATGAAGAGCCACTTCACCGTGAACCAGCGAATAAGGCTGCGCTTGGGATTGTTCAACACACCAACGCGCTCGACCTCAGCACGGGCGTGTTCGAACAACTCGGCGTAGTTCACGCCAGCCGGACAGGCCGTCATGCACGCGAGACACCCGAGGCAGAAATACATTTCCTCGCCGAACTCGCGAGTGGGTTCCAAACGATCGTCGGCGATGGCCCGCATCAGGGCGATGCGACCGCGGGGGCTGTTGCGCTCGATTTTCGTGGCGTCGTAGGTGGGACACGTGGGCAGGCACATGCCGCAGTGCATGCATTGCTGCACGACGGAATAATCCAAATCTTTGAGATACGATTGCACTGCGGTACTCATCAGCGAGCGCGAAACTTATCGTGGTTGGAGCCGAAGCGAAATGAATTTGCGTTCAGCCGAGCAACTCGCGCTTGTAATCGCGCCTCGGCAGGCCGTAGCCCTCGCGTCTCGTCTTGAGCGCCGGCGCGATGATCTCAGCACGCACATCGATCTCGCGTCCGTAGAGCAAGGGCCAAAGGCGGTGCGTATTGCTCGTAAGATCAGCAGCGTTTTCCTCATCGAAGCCGGGGCGAAACAAATCCACAGCGAACTGAAGTTCACGAATGAATTCCCGCTCCGTGGGATGGCCGGTCTTGCGAAGGACGACGCGGAATGCTTCCAAATCTTTCTCTTCGAGCCGATTCAGCCGGCGATCAGAATGTCAATCGGGTGCGGGAAGATGAAGGTGCAGTTGCGAATCTTCACCGACGTGGTGCGCGTGCCCCAAAGCGGGCTGGTGCGGAAATTAAGGCCGCTGCAAACCTGGATGTAGAAATCTGCCTGTCCCTGGAGCAAACCGGCGCGTCGGACGTGTTCTTCAAGGTCCTCAGCGTTGGAAAAAATGTCCACATCGTTGCTCAGCAGGTTGGGCTCGATGCCGATCTGAAGCGGCGCGGAACCAAACACGGTGATCTCGAAGGAACGCTCCTGCGGCAGAACCGAGGCGAGCTCTTGGAGCATCTGCCCGGCGGCGGTCGTCAGGTCGAACTCAGGATGCGAGAATGCTTCGCCCATTCGCTTTGCGCGCCCTGAAGCCGTAAATAGCCTGATCGATCAACCGATTCGTCACGCCGGGATCGTGGGCGAGTTTCTCCGCGAGCGCGCGGTCGCGTGCGGTCCACGGCTGCCGCTCTTTCTTCAAAAGCAACCGTGCCGCGATGCGCGCCTTGCGCCAGCAGGAGTTGATTTTCTGTTCCACGACAACCAACGGTATTCAGCCGCGCTCGAACCTTCAAGTCGTGTTACGCGTGATTGACTTGCCAGGCGCCACGATGAAACTCCCGCGCATGTCAGATCAATTTCAGAACGTCACCGCAGTCGCGAAAGCCAACGTTTATTTCGACGGCAAGGTGGTGAGCCATTCCATCCTCTTCGCCGACGGCTCGAAGAAGACGCTCGGGCTCATCTACCCCGGGAAATTTCATTTCGGGACCGACAAAGCCGAGCGCATGGAAATCATCGCCGGCAATTGCACGGTGAAGCTGGACGGACAGGCGACGACGACGGATTACGCGACGGGAACGAGCTTCGGTGTTCCGGCCAAGAGTGGGTTCGACATCGAGGTGACGACCGGGATTTGCGAATACATCTGCTCGTTCATCGGCTGAGAAGATCTCAGCGACACGAATATCAGCTCGCGGCCACGACGGGACTGTGCGGGCCGATCTGCAGAATCCGTTGCAGCAAGGCAACGATGCCGGAGGGCGACGCCTTGGCTTTGTCGAAGACATGATTCGCGCCCGCTTGAGTGGCTTGCTCCACGAAAGCAGGGATGGCCGCGTTGGTGAAAACGATGACCGGCAGTTCGCGATATGAGGGCTGCGCGCGGAGCTTCTTCAGCACATCAGCGCCTCCCATTTTCGGCATCATCATGTCCAGCAGCACGGCGTCGGGTTCGAACGTGATCACCTTCTCCAGGCCCGTCACGCCGTCCTTCGCCAGCTCGGTGACAAAGCCCTGTCCCTGAAGGAATCGTTGGTAAACGGTTCCGACTACCGGGTCATCTTCGATCACAAGGATCCTTTTCATATCTGGTTCCACCGTGTTCATCGGCAGACCGTCCAGGAACGTTGAGGAATTTATGGTAATAAACCCTCTGAACACACGCGTGTCACATGTTGAAGTCTGGCCCCAAATAGATCTCGCGCGCCTTTGGATCATTCAACATCGCCTCGCCCGTGCCCTCGTAAACCACCTGGCCCTTGTGAATGAGGTAAGCACGATCGACCAGCTTGAGTGTCTCGCGCACGTTGTGGTCCGTGATGAGAATCCCAAGGCCGCGATCCTTCAGCTTGCGGATGATTTTCTGAACTTCGTAAACCGCGATCGGATCAATGCCGGCGAACGGCTCGTCGAGCATCAGCAGCTTCGGGCTGGTAACGAGTGCGCGGGTAATTTCGAGGCGCCGCTTCTCGCCGCCGCTGAGAGTGTAAGCGCGACTCTTGGCCAAGCGCGCGAGATCGAGTTCATCGAGGAGATACTTCAGACGAATGCGCCGTTCGTCGCGCCGCATCTTACATGTCTCCAGGATCGCCAGGATATTTTGCTCGACGGTGAGTTTGCGGAAGACCGACGGCTCTTGCGTGAGGTAACCCATGCCGAGCCGGGCGCGCAGGTGCATCGGTTTGCCGGTAACATCGTGATCTTCGAACAACACAGAACCCGCATCTGGCTGCACGACGCCGACGACCATGTTGAACGTCGTGGTCTTTCCCGCGCCGTTCGGGCCGAGCAGTCCCACGACTTCACCGGCTTGAACATTGATCGATACGCCATCCACCACGCGCCGGCGGCGGTACTCCTTCACGAGCTTCTGCGTGCTGATGAGCGACATGAGGATTACGGGGGCGAGGACTTCCCTGGAAGAGGAGAAAACAATTTATTCGTCTGCCCGAAGGAGTTTGTTCCAGTCATCGCAGATCGAGGGATGAAGGTGCGCGGATCTCTCCAAAACATTTTTCCTTCGAGGCGCTTGTAAATAATCTCAGTGGCGTCGTTCGTATATTGAGACGAGAAGAGCAATGGCCGGTCCGAATTCAGCGGCGGCCACGGACCCGTCAAGACCACCGTTTCGTTGGACGCCGTGTACACCGCGAGTTGGCCGCGCGCGTGAAGGTCGCCCTGGTCCATCTGCACGTCGCCGACCATGTCGATTTGCCCAAGCCTCCCATCAGCGCCGCGCGTCGCGGTGAGTTCGCGGCACTTGAGAACCGTGAGCGGATCGCCGGGCTTCGACGGAGGATCGGTGACCACAACGTTGTTGCTGTAGTGAACCATGTTGGATTTCAGGTCGAGGATGGCGAAGTCAGCGACGATCTCAAGACCCGGGCGAGTCGGCGGTTGTTCCAGTGGCGGAGGCACGACCGGCGCGTTCGACTTCTCCTGCGCATAGGCGAGGAGCACTGTCGTCAGCAACAAAATCCAAAGCGCTTTCATTTTTTGGAGGGCGAATTCGTGAACCGCGTCCTGTCGATCCACGTGTACGACTGATTCGAGATAATAAGGACTGTGTTGCTGGGTTGCCATAGGAAACCACGGCCTGTGAGATACAGATTCGTCTCTGCACCACGGAAAGAAATCACGTTAGTGCCCCAGACAATGTTCGCGGGTAGGTCAATCATCGCGTCAACAGCCGTGGCCACCCCCAGCAATGACCCATCCTCGTTGTAGTGTTCGATGCGCGGATGAACGAGATAATAGATCTCGGTAGTAATAATGCGACCTTCCGCGGCCGTGAGTACTGCTTTCTTGGTCTGTTTGCCGCTCGGGCTGTGGTAGTAATCCACCAGTTTGAAACCTTTGAGCGGCTCAATCCCCGTGATCTGGCCCAAGGCGGTTGACGCCAGCAAAATCGCAGTGCCCAGCACGATGCTTCGCAGCCAATTCATTCGGTCATCTCGCGAACGAGCGGTTCCCATTTCCCCTGCGCGTGCATGATCATCGTCGCGATCTCGCGCACCGCACCGTGGCCGCCGCGTCGCTCCGTCACGTAATGCGCCAGCGCCTTCACTTCGGGAATCGCGTTCGCGACGGCGACGGCAACCCCCGCGCGCTTCAATAGACAGAGATCGACCACGTCGTCTCCGACAAAGCAGATGTCTTCCCAGTTCAATCCAGCCTGTGCCATGATTTCCTCAGCCGCGCTCAGTTTGCTGCCTTTGCGTTGAATCAGATAATCGACCTTCAATTCCTCGGCGCGTCGCTCCGTCACGATCGACGGACGCGCGGAGATCCAACCCACCTTGAATCCGAGCCGCCGCATCAACATCAGCCCGAGCCCGTCCTGAATGTCGAACTGCTTGATCTCCCCATCAGCAGTGATGAAGACGCTGCCGTCGGTCATCACACCGTCCACGTCCGTGATCAACATGCGCACGCGCTTCAGTCGCACATCCAAATCCGGAGCGGAAATTCCCGCTCGAAACGCCTTCTTCGACTCCTCGACCAGCGACATCAAACGTTCCGCGCCTTTCACGAACGCACCGCCTCTCGCACGCGCAGCAGTGACCGCAGCACGTCCGCCATCTCCGCGAGCGGAATCATATTCGGACCATCACTCTTGGCGTGATCCGGATCAGGATGTGTTTCAATGAACACACCATCCGCGCCCGCGGCCACAGCGCTGCGCGCGAGCACCGGTGCGAACTCGCGTTGACCTGCCGACTTGTCCCCTGCTCCGCCCGGCAATTGCACTGAATGCGTTGCGTCGAAAATCACCGGTGCGCCGAGCGCGCGCATGATTGGGATCGAGCGCATATCGGCGACCAGATTATTGTAGCCGAACGTGGTGCCACGTTCCGTGATCAGAAATTTTTCGCCGCCGAATTCCTTCGCCTTCTTCACCACCTGGCACATCTCAGCCGGTGAGAGGAACTGGCCCTTTTTGATGTTCACGATCTTCCCGGTGGCGACCGCGGCGCCAATGAGATCGGTTTGCCGGCAAAGGAACGCAGGTATTTGCAACACATCGATGTCCGATGCAGCGGCGGCGCGCGCCTGGTCTTCCGTGTGAACATCCGTCAGCACCGGCACGCCGAAACGACGCCGCACGCTGGCGATCACGGCCAATCCGTTTTCCAATCCCGGACCGCGAAATGATTTGCCCGAGGTGCGGTTCGCTTTGTCGTAGCTGGCTTTGAAAATGTAGGTGAAGCCGAGCTTGCGCGAGAGCTTCGTCATCGCGTTCGCCACGTCGAAACACAGGGCCTCGCTCTCGACGACACACGGTCCCGCAATGACGACGAACGATTTGCCGGAGTCGAGTTGTTTCCAGAGTTTTGCGACCGATT
The DNA here is from genome assembly GCA_035318425.1 of Candidatus Acidiferrum sp. Taxonomy (GTDB): domain Bacteria; phylum Verrucomicrobiota; class Verrucomicrobiia; order Limisphaerales; family SIBH01; genus JANNGC01. Next base: position 9,962 of record DATHEW010000688.1, read on the forward strand.
CAGGCACGCGCGTGTTCTACTGGAGGGCACGGCGGAAACAAAGATTTGTTCTGCCGTTTACCAGGCGAATATTGGCGCCACAGACTCAACGACGCACTTGCAAGCAACGACTAATCACGATCGACTGGGCGCGTCCACGGGCTTTGAAACGGGTACCGTCACTTTGCCGAACGGCACCTTCGTGAACTCGTGCTTGGCTGCCACTTCATCCAGGAACGCGATGATCATTTGTTGCAGCGTGCGCTTCTCGCTTTCGAAGTAGAGTCCAAGCAGCGGGATGGTGAGCAGCAACATCCACAGCCACGGCAATGCTTCCGCGACCAGTGCGACGAGCAACACCTCCAACGCACACGCCGTCCAGAAAACCACTTGCGCCAGCAACGACCAACAGGCGTTCAGACGGCAATGGAACATCTGATGTCCACCCTCCCTCGCTTCCGAGACCGTCGTGAGTTGCAACCGGCTCCAGCGCGTGCCGTAGATTTCCACGTCGAATTCATTCCAGCCGGTGTCCGGCTTGTGTTGCCACTTTTCGCCTTCGAGTTGCTGCACGATGGCGTGGACGAAAGTGAGGCGGTCGATGCGGTTGTGAACCCAGTAGCGAACTTCGTTCAACGGTTCGGCGAGATCGAATTGCGCCAATGACGCGATGCGGCGGAAAGCTTCCGCAGGCGTGGTATTGATTCGCAATCGGCCTTCGTAGCGCGCGCGACCGCGCCAGATCGGTTGCAGGAAAAACAACAACGCCACAAGGGGACGCGACCAAAACCGTTGTTTGGTTTTTGGAATTTCCGCCTGCGATGCCGACGCCACACACACCGCGACCGACAGCCAGAGCATGGCAACGCCGAGCGGCCAGATGAATCGAAACGGCACGGCGAGCACAAGCAGCGGGAGCGTGACGAAGAGATGAAATTCAAATGATGTCGCGAGCATCAAAAACATCGCCGGCGGCGCCGCATAGAGCGTTTGAAACCAACTCCCGCCAAACGCGCCGTGGTAGATCACCGGCTTGCGCAGAATGAGACCCATGGATGACGCGCTATAGATGCGTCCGCGCCAGATGCTCCCGCCTGTGGAGTTGAAATACTCCGGATGCTTCACCAGCAGCAGTGCTTCGGCTTCGCCGTACCCGGCCTGCTGTTTCAGATATGCCTTTACCGTTGAGCGGCGGTAATGCCAGACGAATCCCGCGGGGCTGAACCCGATGCGGTGCCCGGCTTGTTGCAAGCGCCAGCACACATCCACGTCGTCGCCGGCCTTGCGATAGATCGGGTCAAAGCCGCCGATCTCGTCGAGCGCCCATTTGTAAAAGGCCATGTTGCAGCCAGGGATGTGCTCGGCTTCGCGATCGCTCAACATCACGTGCGCCGGGCCACCGGGCGACGCCATGACGGCGGCAGCGACCCATGAATCTTCCGGCGGTAGAAAGTTGTGTCCGCCGATTGCGTCGAAGTCACTGTTCAACAAATCGCCGATCAAATAGTGGAGCCAGTCCTCGTCCGCGCGGCAGTCGGAATCGGTGAACGCGATAATGTCGCCGGTGGCCGCGTTGATGCCCGTGTTGCGCGCAATGGAAAGACCTTTGTTCTCCTGATGGATGTAG
>DATHEW010000689.1:0-4386 GCA_035318425.1 Candidatus Acidiferrum sp.
TACGCGACTGCGATGCCAACTCGTGGCAGCGCGATTCCGCTTCTTGTGCGTTCCGATGACGGACGCCCGACGAAGGTCGAAGGCAATCTCGAACATCCGGACAGCAACGGCGGCACCGACACGTTTGCGCAGGCGTCGGTCCTGAGTGTTTACGATCCCGATCGTGCGCAGCGTTTTACTGTCGGCGGCAGCGATGCTTCGCGTGCGAAGGCGTTCGACGCGTTGAATGAACTCGCGCGGAATGCGGCGGGCAAGCAAGGGCAGGGGCTCGCGTTTCTTGTCGAGCGCAGCAATTCGCCGTCACGCATTCGTCTCACGCAAGCGATCAAGCAGAAGCTGCCGCAGGCGAAGTGGTTCGCTTACGAGCCGGTTGATTTTGATATTCATCGCCAGGCGGGGAGTCTTGCGGCAGGCAAATCGGTCACGCCGTATTTCCGTTTCGATCAGGCATCCACGATCCTTTCGCTCGACTGCGATTTCGTCGGTGCGGAGAACGACACGTATTTGCACTGCCGCAATTTTGCGCGTGGCCGTGGCGTGAAGAAGGCGGGCGATAAGATGAATCGCCTGTATCAAGTCGAGCCGCTCATGACGCAGACCGGCATGAGCGCCGATCATCGTTTGCGCGTCGCGGGCAGCCAGGTCATCGCGGTGGCGGCGGCGATTGCGGCGAAGCTCAATGTCCAAGTGGATGCGAGCAAGTTCGCACTTCCGGCGCATGTGAAGCCGCAGTGGATCGACGAGTGCGCGAAAGATTTAGCAGCGAACAAAGGCACGGCGCTGGTCGTGGCGGGTTATCGCCAGCCGCTGGCGGTGCATCTGATCGCGAATGCGATCAATGCGGCGCTCGGTGCGAACGGCAAGACGGTCCAGTTCCGCGAAACTCCTGATCTCGGCGAAGGCAACATCGCGCAGCTCGCGCAGGCGTTGAACGGAGGACAGGTCGAGACGTTCGTGATCCTCGGCGGCAATCCAGTTTTTACCGCACCGGCTGATCTCGATTGGGCTGCAACGCAGCGCAAAGCGAAGAACGTGGTTCGTCTTGGTTATTACGAAGACGAAACGTTTGCCGCGACGGACATTCACATTCCCGCGGCGCATTATCTCGAAGCGTGGGGCGATGCGCGCACGGCTGATGGCACGATCGTTCCTGTGCAGCCGTTGATTCAGCCGCTCTTCGGCGGGTTGAGCGAAATCGAAGTGCTCGCGTTCTTTGCGGGCGTGGAGCCGAGCGGTTATAAGATCGCTCGCGAGACTTTTGGTGGTAACGACGAAGCGTGGAAAAAGTATCTGCACGATGGTTTCATCGCGGGCAGCGCGCTCAAGCCGATTGATGTGCAGCTCAATGCCGCGGCACTCGGACAAGCTATCGCTCAAGTTTCAGCCGGCGCACCGAGCAAAGATCAACTCGAAGTCATCTTCACCCGCGACTACAAGCTCGACGACGGACGTTGGGCGAATAACGCGTGGCTCATGGAGTTGCCGGACCCGGTGACGAAGATGAGCTGGGACAACGCGATCCTCATCAGCCGCAAGACCGCGGCGGAGCTTGGGCTTAAGAATTCGCAGATCGTGGAAGTGGAACTGAGCGGTCGCAAAATTCGCGGCGGTGTTTGGGTTGTTCCTGGCCAGGCTGATTACACGCTCGGTCTCTCGCTCGGATTCGGTCGTGAGAAGGGCGGGCGCATTGCCAACTTCAACGGCGGCAAGACCGGATTTAATTTCTACCCGCTGCGCACGACGGTTACCGGAAACATCGCCGTTGGTGCTAAGGTAACCGGCACTAAAGATACTTACAGCTTCGCCTGCACGCAGGATCATTGGTCGCTCGAAGGCCGCACGATCATTCGCGAGGCGAACCTCAAGGATTTCAACGAACATCCTGACTTCGCGAAGGGCTTCGATTTCCCGGAACCGCCGGGCGGCAATCAGTCGTTGTATCCCAACCCGCTCGATTGGAAGCGCGACGCCACGCACCAGTGGGGCATGGCGATCGATCTTAGCCAATGCGTCGGATGCAACGCCTGCACCCTCGCCTGCCAGAGCGAGAACAACATCCCGACCGTTGGCAAAGACCAGGTGCGTCGCGGACGCGAGATGCACTGGCTGCGCATCGATCGTTATTTCAGCGGCAATCCCGAATTGGAGAAGGGGACCGACAGCAAGAACGCTCGCAACGTGTTGCGCCCTGACAGCGAGCAATATCAGGAGCAATGGATTGACGATCCGCAAGCGGTGAATCAGCCGATGATGTGCCAGCATTGCGAAGCGGCGCCTTGCGAAAATGTTTGCCCGGTGAACGCGACGGTTCACGACCAGGAAGGTTTGAACCTGATGGTTTACAACCGCTGCGTCGGCACGCGTTACTGCTCGAACAACTGCCCGTGGAAGGTGCGCCGGTTTAATTACTTCGATTACAGCAAACGCCCGATCGAGAACCTCTATAAGCCGACGACCACGTTCAAGCCGACCAAGCCCGAAGACGAGTTCGAGTTGCTCAAGTTGGTGCGCAACCCAGACGTAACGGTGCGCATGCGCGGCGTGATGGAGAAATGCACTTTCTGCGTGCAGCGCATCGAGGGCGCGAAAATCGGAGCCAAGGTCAAGGCCGGGCAGTCCGCGCCGGAGCCAATCAAGGACCTCACGATTAAGACGGCCTGCCAGCAGGCGTGTCCCGCCGAGGCGATTGTGTTCGGCAACATCAACGACCCGAAGAGCGCGGTGTCGCAGCTCAAAGCATCGCCGCGCAATTACACCACGCTGGAATTCCTGAACACCAAACCGCGTTTGACTTACCTGGCTCGCGTTCGCAACCCGAACCCCGCGATGCCGGACTATTACGATATGCCGCTGACTGCCAAAGCGTATTTCGATAAAGCAGGGCACCACGAGGCTCACGACAGCGCCGCCGGTACCAATGCGCCCGGAGCAAAGAAAGGAGCGCACTAAGATGGCTGCGAATCTTTCTGCTCCGTCTGTTCCGAAGCTAATCGATCCACCAGCGGGACTGGAACGCGAACCATTAGTCGCGAACGGGCGCAGCATCGGTTGGATCTCCGACGCCGTCTCGCGAATCGTTGAGGAGAAGACGCCGGTCTGGTGGTGGTGCGCCTTCATCCCAAGCGTGATCATGCTCGGCGCGCTCGGCACGATGCTCGCCTACCAGATTTCCACGGGCGTCGGCGTTTGGGGAAATCATCATCCCGAAATGTGGGGCTGGGACATCATCAACTTCGTTTGGTGGATCGGTATTGGTCACGCGGGCACTTTGATTTCTGCGATCTTGTTCCTGCTGCGCCAGCGCTGGCGCACGGGTGTGAATCGCGCGGCGGAAGCCATGACCATTTTCGCCGTGATGTGCGCAGGAATCTTTCCGGCGGTTCACGTGGGCCGCGTTTGGTACGACTATTGGCTCTTTCCAATTCCAACGAATCTGAACCTGTGGCCGCAGTTCCGTTCACCGCTGATGTGGGACGTGTTCGCCGTCTCCACTTACTTCACGGTGTCGTTGTTGTTCTGGTACATCGGCCTTGTTCCTGATCTCGCGGTGATTCGCGATCGCTGCAAGACGCGCCTGCGCAAAACCATTTACGGCATCTTCTCGCTCGGGTGGAGCGGCTCGAACCGTCATTGGAGCAATTACGAGAAGTGCTACCTGATCCTGGCCGGCGTCTCGACGCCGCTGGTGCTCTCCGTTCACTCGATCGTGTCGTTGGACTTCTCCGTGTCCCAGTTGCCAGGCTGGCACACCACGATCTTTCCGCCGTACTTCGTGGCGGGCGCTGTCTTCTCCGGCTTCGGCATGGTGCTCACGCTGCTGATTCCGTTGCGCGCGATGATGAAGCTGCAGGACATCATCACGATGCGGCACATCGACTTGATGTGCAAAGTGACCCTCGCGACCGGATCGATCGTTGGCTACGCCTACACGATGGAGTTTTTCATCGCGTGGTATAGCGGCAATCCTTACGAGAAATTCACGTTCCTGAACCGCGCGTTCGGTCCGTTCGGCTGGTCTTACTTCATCATGTTCGGCTGCAACGTGTTTGTGCCGCAACTCTTTTGGTTCAAGCGTTGCCGCCAAAGCCTGGTGATCGTGTGGATCCTTTCCATCCTCGTGAACGTCGGCATGTGGTTCGAGCGCTTCGTGATTGTTGTCACCTCGTTGCATCGCGACTTCCTGCCGTCGAGCTGGGGTTACTACAAGCCAACGTGGGTTGATATCACGACGTTCCTCGGCACGTTCGGGTTGTTCTTCACCATGTTCCTGTTGTTCCTGCGTTTCCTCCCGATGATTGCTGTCTCGGAGGTGAAGGCGATCACGCCCGAGGCTGATCCGCATCACCCGCTCGGCGGCGCCAAAGGAGGGCATCACTGATGAATGGT
>DATHEW010000690.1:0-7905 GCA_035318425.1 Candidatus Acidiferrum sp.
GGGCGGCACCAGGCCATTGATCTGGCCTTGCACCGAGTTACGGCGATCGTTCATCCACGTCTTGATGGCAGCGATGGTGGTACTTGAGACATAGCTGCCGAGCGTCGCGTCAACAGTGGCATTGAACTCCGCTGCGGAGAAAGTGGTGTCGAGCAACTGATGCAGAATTGTGTAGTAGAGCGGCTGGAACGACGGCGACCGCATAAACTGATTCAACGCGTTTCCGATTCCCCGATTTTGCGTCGCGGTGAAGATACCGCTGCCTGATCCCATGCCAGTGGTAAAAACTGAATCCAGATCGTGGTAAACAAGAATGAACCGCGGATCGTTGACACCGCGGTACATGAAGTAATCGTCGTTGTAACCGCTGTTTAACCCCGTTTCTGCGTTGGCCAGAATATTCATCACGGCCAGGTGAGTCAGCCACTGCTCAGGATTGATGACCTGTCTCACATTGGGCTCCGTGAACGCACCGCCCGCGTTTTCGCCCATGACCGAGAGCATGGTTATCAAATCCAGCCAGTCATTCTCAGCGGAGTTGCTCTCCTTGAAGTAAGTGTTGGTGTAGGCGTTGATGCTGGTCCCGCGGTAATCAAACGTGGGCGGCACGATGTCGCGGATCACCTTGTAGGCGTTGCCGCCGTCATCGAATGGGAAATGATTCTCCGCCCAATCACTGTCATAAACTTCGTTGGCCGCGTAGGAGCCAAACATTTGCCCGGTCGTCTCCGCCATGTTGCCGTTATTGACTCGAACCTGTACCGCGCGAGTAAACGCGCCTGCGGCTCCAGCTTTGTTCGCAATCACAGCGCCAAGGTGTTGGATGTGAACCTGCCGCGTGTTCAACACGAGCGCCGAAACGTTCTTCCAGCGCCGATCGGACGGAAAGTTCAGGCGATAGTTGCGCGGGTTCGCTGTCCGGCTGCCGTGGCCACGCCTCTTGATGCCGGCGAAATAACGAAGCTCGGTGGAAACACTCTCCGTGCTGATGAACGTGGCGTTCATCTCTGCCTCTGAAGTGCGGCAAACAATCGGACCAGAGACGCTGCACGGCATGTTCTGGAGGTCATTCGCCTCTTGTGCCGTCATGATGACCTTGTAAACGGGTTGTTGCGACGGCGTGCCAGCGAAGTCGTTGAGCGGACTGTTGTCCACCTGGAAGAGCGCATTGGCACTCTGCGTTGAGGGGCCAGGCGCGTCGAGCGCAGCCAACGCGGGAGCGGGCCAGGTGCGGGTGTTGTTCTGGGCGTCGCGCGCGATAATGAAAAATTCCACGATCGCGTTGTTTGTTTGTTGCGGGATCGTTGCGCCGTAAATTCCGTCGCCTGCCACACCGTCGCCATTCGCACCGTCATCGAACATTGAATTCGTAGTGAACGACCCTGGAGTCAGCGCATCTGCCCGCCACGCCAGACTTGCACTGACGCCCGTTACTGTCTCATTCACGATGCGAGCGGTGACGGAAACGGAGTTTGTGGACCGCGGCACAAGCGGAAAGTGCGCCGGGTTGATGATAAGCGGAGGGATATTTGCAGTCGCAATCGAGTTCGCTGAGCCCGGCGAACCTGCAAAGGTCTGGCTCGCGCCCCAGTTCTGGCCATGTTCGTTTGGCAGCGCGGGATTGATCAACTCAAGTGAACTGCCGAGACCATCATGCGCTGCGAACCACGTCCATCCGCGATAACCGGCATCTAGAATTCCCCGTTGCCGTTGCGCCCATTCGCCTTCGTCGGCGTATGCAACTTCATCCACCTCGTCACCGTTTGGTTTGAGCACTCGAAGCGTGTTGCGAGTGTTGCTCAGGGTGTTTTCCCAGTTCGTCAGCGTGTTGCCGACGATATTGGTAGTGCGCATGACCACAAAACTTCCCACCACATTCCCGATGTCTGGGTAGAGAGACTGGAACCGCGACAAATTGCCCGCGACGACCACGAATCCATTTGCCGGAACAACCGTGTTGGGTGGCAAAACGAAGTCGACACCACCGTCGAGTTCCCATCCGCCGACATTTACGTTCGTCGCTTCGCGATTGTGAAGTTCGACGTATTCCTCTCGCGGGTCGTGCGATGCGGGGTGATACATGATCTCGTTGATGACAATGTTCTGCGCGGAGGCGATGACGCACGCGAACACGAGCACTGCGAAGACGCAGCGCCACAGGGCAGACGGACTATGATTGTGCGACATGGATTGCGTGGAAGATGGCTTATTCGCAGTCATTTGTCGAAGACCAGGATGCGATCGTGCCGCATCCTTGTCTTCTGACGCTTCGGTGGCTGTCACGGTTGCTGAGGCGTCGTCACACGGAAAAAGCGCGCTGGATCAGCGGGCGAATTGGTAACCGCAACCGTGCGATTGGATTCCGCCGGCGCGAAGTCTTGCAACCTCAACCATGTTCCCGTGCTGAACGACGTTCGGTACTGCACCGTGTAGCTCTTGTTCGATTGCGCATCGAACTGAAACGGAACACCGCTCGGGGTCGGCACTTCGATGTTGATCGCCAGCCGGCTCAAGCTATTGGTCGGATTCGTTCCCGCGAGAAACTCCTGGAGATTGTTCATGCCGTCGAGGTCGCCGTCCGCAGTCGCATCACCAGGATCGTTCTCGTCGAAGTCGTAAGAAATTTCCCAATCGTCGGGAATGCCATCGCCGTCTGTATCCGTCGTTCCTACGCTCCATGTTTTTGAAATGGTGGCGCTGTTGGTGTCCTGCCAAAAGCCCGCGGAATTCTTGCCCACGACGTAAACGGTGTAGGTGCTGTTCGTCAGATTGTTCAAGACGATCGGGGACGCGTTGTCGAACATCGTGGCTGTGATCAGAAAATTGTTCGTCAACGACACTTCAATGCTCCACGGCCCGTCGTTCAATTTCCAGCGGTAGGCGTACACGCCCGGGCCGCCAATCTTCAGTGTGGCCGATCGATTCGTTGTCACGCCATTGGGTTCACCGGAAATGGACGCGCCACTCGGCACCAGCGCACCGCGATCGAGACCGTTCGGTCCGGTGCCGATGGCTGGCGAACCGGGCAGGAGCGCGAGGTTGCTCTTGATGTTCTGGTACGTGATGCCGGTCTGCCAGTTCACGAACAGCGGATCGCTCGTCGAGTTTCCAAGGCCCGTCGTGATGTTCGTTCCCTGGATGATGTTCTGGTTGGCGACCATGAACATGCTGTTGCTGAAATTCAGAAACGGCGTGGAACTGTGCAGGTCCCATAGGATGTTTCCGTTCAAAAGTATGCCGCGCCCGCCGGGCCGCGTGCGATGCGGTTCTCCAAAGTTCAGATAGGCGGCGGCATTCGTGGAGAATTGGTTGGTCTGGATTGTCACCACTGTGTTGTTTTCAAATACCGCTGAACCGAAATCCTTCAGCAGCATCGCATGATCGCAATTATAGAAAATATTACGCACCACCACGGCCTCGGACGTGCCGCTGCCTTCCCCGAGCGCAATGGCGTTCGCGCTGCTCGGACGATAGTCGCTCTGGTGAACGTTCATAAAAATGTTGCCCTCGATGTGGGCGTCGGTGGCGTCGAGATCCAGGCAGTCGTCCGGTGAGCCCAGGAACACATTATCGATCAACTGCAGGATTGGGCCCGGCCGGTTACCGCCAGTCAGGTCGGCGTTGTCGTTGTAACCCGATGGCGCACCAAAGACGTTGCCTTTGATCACGGCATAACCGTTTGCCGGCATCGTGCTGAAGTGGACCGGCTCGCCGCTGACGTTGCCGGGAATGTATGAGTCGAGCAGCGTTAGAGAACTGCTCACGCAATCAACCAATTGCGCGGTCGTGTTCGTCCAGCCAATGTGATCTAGGTAAATCGCGGTGCTCGTGGCATCGATGTTGCCGCTGGAACTGAGAAGATCGCAGTAAACCAGTCTGTGAGTGTTACCCACGCCGAACAGATCAAGTGCGCCCCACGTCGTCGCGCCCGCGTTGGGCTTGAAGATAATGTGATTCTCCGCTGTGCCTTCCGCGATGAGCAAACCGTTCACGACGAAATTAAATCCCTGGTTGAACAACACGTTCACACCCGGCTCGATCGTGACGGTCACGCCCGCTGCGACAGCCACATTGCCAGTGACAACGACGGAAACGCCAATTGGCCAGGTGACATTCGCAGCGATCGTTCCACCGACGAAAATCACTGGCGGCTGGCGAATGCCGCTCGCGATATTTGAGATGTGTGAGACTCCGGAGTCATTGGTTGCCCGCGCGCGGTAATAATACTTCTGACTGACGAGGCCGGTCGTATCGACGAAGTTCGTCGTGTTCGCAGCGACACTGCCGACTTGCTCCCACAGCAACGCATCGGTGGAACGCTCCAGAAGAAACGCCGCTTCATTGGCCGCATCCTCCTGCCACTGAACGCTGACGAAATTAGTTCCGAGCGAAATTGCGGCGAGGTTGAACGGTGCCGGAGGAAGGCCGCCCACGGATTGCGTGAAACCCATATTCATGCCGCCGAGTCCAGTACCGCTCGCGGGCGAACCGGGGAGCAACCGAAAGTCGCGCGCCGCCGCATCGACGAACATCGGGTCTCCGGAGATGTTGCCGGGACCGGGACGAACGCCGCCCGCCACATCACTGTGGGCGAAGCTGATTGTTGATCCGCCCGTGATGACGGTGTCGAAATTATTTCCCCACACGATCACATTCGTCGCGCCGCCGATTCCGGGAGTAGGATTGGCGCGGAAGAACATGCCCGTGAGGCACAACGAAATGGTCGTATTTTCCACGAGCACATTCGTCGAGGCGTAACACGAGATGCCGACGCCGCAGTTGTAGATCAGCGAATTGCGCACGCTCGATCCGGAGGCGCCGCCAATGGAGACGCCTTTGTCTGGGAAGCCGTAAATCAAACAATCCTCCACCGCACCGGCCCCCGGGCCGAAGTCGATTCCATCAGCGTTGGAGTTGCCGGGATCGGCATTGCGAAGCGTGGTGCGCCGAACGACGAGGGGCGAGTTGGTGGCTTTGATGTCAGCGCCATCCACGAGAAACCCTTCCATCAAAGAATCCTCGATGACGACCGGCGTATCGCGCGAATCCATCTCCGAAAAACGTGTCATGTAAACGCGACGCATCGTGAGCGACGAGCCGCCGGTTGCTTTCACGACTTCACGTGAGAGATCTGGCAGATCGCGCACCGTCGCGTCTTCGAGCAACATCGCAGCACCATTTTGCGAACGCACTTGCCCCGCCACGACATGCGCTTGCCGGATCGCCAGCGAGGCATTTGCTCCATCGACAGTGAGGCTGCCGAAACCGTTGGTGACCACGGGCAGAAAGTAGGCGGGACTCGCGTCCGTTCCCTGTACGGCGAATACGCTGTCGTTGGTGCCAATGATCGAAGTGTTCGCCGGTAAGATCACCACTACGCCAGGCCCGATCGTGAGCGAGCCACCCGCCGGGATGAACGTGTTGTTGGCCACATGAATGATTGTCGCCGGATCATTCCACGTGGTGCTCGCACCAAGCACGCCGCTGATCGAAACGGAGTTCGCTTCGTAAACAACTTCCTGACTCACGCTTGAAAGCAAGTTCCCGGCGTTGTCGAGCGCCGCGATGAACAAGCGATTCATTCCCGGCGAGAGCGTGTGAGTTTTCGTCCATGTGCCGGAGCCAGGATTGAAGCTCGCGTCGTCGCCATTCACGGTGACACGGGTCGAGCCTGCAATAGTGTTCGTGCCCGTCAGCACGAGCGTGTTGGATGTGCTCAACGTATACAGTCCATTGTTTACGATCCCGCTACTGCCCTGCACCGGGGCGACGCTGAAATCTGGAATGATGTGCATGTCGCTGCTGTCGATCGTGTCGTTCAGGCCAATGAATGCGAGCACATGCGTTCCGACTGACAACCTTGATCCCGCTGCGCCAAGATTGAAGGTGCTCGGCGGATTGGGGCTGCTGCAACACGACGCTTCATGATCGGCCGGCGCATCAGCGTTGAACGCAACCGGGCTGTTGGAAACCCCGCTCAGGTTGATGCGATTGAGCTCCACGCCATCGAGGTAAATGACGAAACCATCGTCGTAATCCATGACCAGCCGCAACTCAGCCGACGAGTCTATCGCGTCGGTAATTTGAAACGTGCGCCGGATATAAAGCGTGGTGTGAGAGTTCCGCATACCACTGATGGATGTGGCTTCCGTCGCGATCGTATCGCCATAGCCAAATCCCCCCGGCGCGCTGGCCCAAGTCGTATCAAGTCCGGCGTCGGGCGCTGTTTTCCAGTTTGCCTGCGGCTCGTTTGTTCCTCTGCGCCAGCGCCAGATATCGCCGTGGTTGACGAGAGGCGTAGGTGCGGAAGGAGGCGTGCCGACTTGTACAGTCAGGACTTGGGCTTCCAGAAGGCCTACAAACCCTGAGAACACTACGAGAAGCTGGACGAGTTGACGGGGCAAAGTGGTGAACATCGGCCGGTATTCTTCGCAAATTCGCGTTCGTGTTACAACCGCTAAGCCTCGCGAATGCGACCGACTTAAAGGCAAGGTCCCGCGAGGAACACGTCTGCTTGCAGAACTCGCGCACGCGTGGCTTTGTTCGCGACATGCAGCGCGAAAACACACGTTTTGAAGGTTTGCTCGACGATTATTTTGAACGGTCACTAGCCGCACATCCGATCGCGGCAACTTACGCGGGGCTTCGCGATGGCGAAGGCAAACTCGGCCACGCGCATCTGCGTCACGAACAGCGCTGGCAAGATCGCCGGCTGAAAACCTTGGCAGCGCTCGACAGCATCTCCCCTCGCCTGCTCAACAATGATCAGCAACTGGATCGCCTTGCGTTGCGCAGCCAGTTGCTTCGCGAGTGTGAAGAGTTCAAGCGCGGGCGGCACGATCTCGACCCCAACGCCATCGACACGGTGCTCGGGATTTTTCTCCATGAACTGCAACGCGGCGACAAAGAACCAAAGCGCGCGGCAACGAACATTCGCGGACTGCTTCGTGAAACACCTCGTTACCTCCACGAAGCCGCATCCTTGATCCAACGGCCCGAACGCGTCTGGCGCAAAATTATGGCGCAATCGGCCGCGGGCGCTCCGTCGCTCTTCGATGCGGTGCGGAAGTTCTTCACGGCGAAGACCAGCGATGAGAAACTCATCGCCGCCGCGTTAAAGGCGGTGGTTGGTTATCACGACGCGGTGATCGCAAAGCGAACGGCACCGGAGAACTCGTTCGCCATCGGTGCTGAAGCGACGCAAAGGCGAGTGCGCGATCAACTCGGACTCGACTACACACTCGGCGAAATCGAAGCGATTGCGCTCGGCGAGATCAAGCGGATCAATCACCTGCTCGCGGAAGCGTGCGTCCGTTTCGGCAAGCACGCCAAGCCCGAACAGATCATCGCCGACGAGCGTTCGAAATGGGACCCCGGCGAGAATCTGCTCGGCGTTTATCGCGATGAAACGAAACGAGTCGCTGACGCGTTTCGCGACGCGAAAGCCGTGACGTTTCCAAAAAACGAATCCCTGGACGTGCGTCCCGTTCCTGAATTCATGCGCCACTTGTTTCCGACTGCGGCCTACTCATCGCCGGGGGCTTTTGAGAAGCGGCAGCGCGGCGTTTTCTGGGTGAACGACCTGAGCATCACGAAAGAAAGCGAGAGCGAGAAACGCGAGGAACGGCAGCAACACTTCGGCCTCTCGCTCACCTGCGCGCATGAAGCGTATCCCGGTCATCACCTGCAATTCGTCACGGCAAACCAGCATCCACGCAAGTGGCGCCGGCTTTTTGCGCACGCGGTTTTCTACGAAGGCTGGACGCTCTGGTGTGAGCAGATGATGGTGGACCTGCGCATCGATCGTTCTCCGTGGCTACGCGTCCAGCAACTGCATGATGCTCTTTGGCGCGCACACCGAATCCTGGTTGATCTGCGTCTTCAGACCGGCCGCTTCAGCTACGA
>DATHEW010000691.1:0-2667 GCA_035318425.1 Candidatus Acidiferrum sp.
TCGTAGGCAACCTCCAGGATCGCGCGGATGCAGCGCCGAACGCGGAGATCGCGGCGAGATTGTTAAGCCGTGTGGCGCTGCAACTGAACGCGCTGCAAACGACGGTGGCGCGCTTGAGCCGAAACAGCACGGGAGCAACGAGTTCGTTCACGGCGTTCATCAACGGCGATCCGTTCACGTCCGATGGCATGACGACGGCGATATTCAATCCGGGCGTCGGTGCATTGACGATCAGCGGCACGCAAAACGGCGGAGCGACAACTCGATCCATCAGTTTGTCCCTGAACAACGTGCGCGTGGGAACGACCGTACAACCACTGGGCGGAGTGGGTTTGGGCAGCTACGCGATCTTCAGCCAGCGCGGGACGAATGTGGCCAGCTACACGTCGATTTCAGGCTCGGCTATTGTCACGGTGGATGTCGCGACGCGGACGGTGAGTGGCACTTTCTCTTTCGTGGGATCGAGTCGCAGCGCATTCGATACGCCGGTCCAGGTGAGTGGCGGAAGCTTCACGCTGCCATTTCGGTGAAGGTTGGATGGCGGCGTGCAACCGCGGAATACGCCCGAAACACAATGCTTTGGGCCGGAAATACTTTTTGACACTTCACGTGCGCTTCAATACTTTCGCCGCTCATTTCTTTGCGCCGTGGCCACGGCGTGAAGAATAAACTGACAACAACAAAGTAAATCGTCGGTTCACGGGCTCGTGAACTCAAAACATTCGTGGCCTCGGATGACGACGAGACTGACTGAAAGGTAATAGTATGGCTGACATTACAGCTATCGTAGATCAATTGAGCGGGCTAACGGTGATGGAAGTCGCCGACCTCGTAAAGCAGCTCGAAACCAAGTGGGGCGTTACTGCCGCGGCACCTGTCGCAGCAGCTGCGGCTCCTGCAGGCGGCGGCGCTGCGGCTCCCGCGGCTGAAGCCCAGACCACGTTCGACGTGATCCTCACCTCTGCTCCGGCGGACAAGAAGATCGCTGTCATCAAGGCAGTGCGCGAAGTGAAGGCCGGTCTCGGTCTCGCGGATGCGAAGGCGTTGGTGGAAGGTGCTCCGAAGACCGTGCTCGAAGGCGCTCCCAAGGCAGAAGCCGAGGCGGCCAAGAAGAAGCTCGAAGAAGCCGGCGCGAAAGCCGACCTCAAGTAAGTTTCAATCGATTCAAAGCAAAGAGCGGCGAGGCAACTCGCCGCTCTTTTTGTTTTGTGAATGAAAGTGGCGGAGAGAGTGAGATTTGAACTCACGGTAGTGTTACCTACGCACGCTTTCCAGGCGTGTGCCTTAAACCACTCAGCCATCTCTCCGGCCAACTAACCGGCACTTTCAATTACGAAACGCCGGCGCGTAACTTGGCCTTCTGTGCGCCAACGAGCAAGTTCTTTGCACATCGCTGAAGCGAACCTCGGCGAGTGGCGCGTCTCCCCTCACGAGTTCACGCGCTTCATGATCGTGGGCTTCTGTTCCATTTCCTTGCCGTCCATGAATGCTTTGCAACTGGCGGTGACGGTGTCGCTATCGTCGAAACTGATCGTCAGCGCGTGCATGTGCGATTCCTTCTTCGGATTGATCCCGCACGTCTTATCGAACTCGAACGTCAGCGTCTTCGCATCCGAGGACTTGAGCAACATGCCGGGGCGATTGCCCATCACGCAGTAGTGGGTCAAGGCCAGCTTGCCGTCCTTGTCGTAATACATGGTGGTCATTTCGTTCGGCGTGCCCGCGAAACACTTTTCCTCCAGCACCGTGCCGCCCGCGAGCAGGCGATACTGCGAGACCATTTCGACCGGCCCTTGTCCCATATCGACGGTGCCTTTCCAGGTGCCGGCCATGGTTTTCATTCGCTCGAATTCCGGCGAACCCGCCTTCGGTTTTGGAATTTCGCCAGCGTTTGATGCCGTAATGCTGACCAGCAGCAACGCTGCACAGAGTGAAGTAAGTTTGATTTTCATTTTGTCCCTTTCGTTTGTTGTTAATCCGACTTTCGCACCTACAACGAACGAGCCGCCTCATTCAGGACAGTGTCCTTTTTCTTTTTTCAAAATGTTTTGACCGCAGAATTCGGAAACCAACCGCCGGTTCTCGACACTGTTCTTGTTAATGGGACAACCGCTCGGCTGTCAGTCCTGCGGGCGCCCTGCCCGCAGTTCGACAGGCGAAGGCGCCTGTCGGACTAGTTACCGGCGTGGGCGCCGGTCCCACTGCTTAAGAACAGCGGCAAGATGGGCCCGTCTCGTGCCAAACAAGCGCTTGGGACGGTATCGGCTGCGGAAGTTGTGAGTCAGGGCGCCGGCATTCCCCGAACCGAATCGATTACGATTAGGATTGAAGATTGAGGATTATGATCGAATGGCGGCTTCGTGATCGTAATCCCGATCTTGCTCCTAATCTCATTTTCGTCCGCGCAGACCCGCGATTACCCGATCCGCACGCAAACGGCCTTCGTCTCCGTGTAAAGCTCCAGCGCTTCGGCACCCATCTCGCGGCCCCAACCGGATTGCTTGTAGCCGCCGAATGGAAGCGCCGCGTCGAAGATGTTGTAGCAGTTCACCCACACCGTTCCCGCCCGAAGTTCCGACGCGATGCGATGCGCCTTCGCCACGTCACGCGTCCACACGGCGGCGGCGAGGCCATAGATGTTCCTGTTCGCCTGCTTCAAGACTTCGT
>DATHEW010000692.1:0-9488 GCA_035318425.1 Candidatus Acidiferrum sp.
GGAGAGGGCGCGCCGGGCCCGGGATATTGGTGATGATCGATGATGTCGCCGGCCGGGAAATGATTGCCGCCGCTCGCACCATCGACGAGGCGCGTGGGATCAAGCTGCTTGGTGAGATTCAAAATGCGGACGGTGTCGAACTGGCCCCAGCCTTCGTTGAACGGCACCCAGATCACGATGCTCGGGTGATTGTAGAGTCCATCGATCATCGCTTTCAGTTCGCGCTCGTAGATCGCCGTGGATTCCGGCGTGCGTTTCATTTCTTCGCCGTCGTAACCGCTCGGGCCGCGCCAGCGCGCGCTCTTGTCGCCGCTCGGAAGGTCCTGCCAGACGAGCAGGCCGATCTTGTCCGCGTGATAATACCAGCGCGCCGGTTCCACCTTTACGTGCTTGCGCGCCATGTTGAACCCGAGCTTCTTCGTCATCTCCAGGTCGTAGCGGAGCGCTTCATCCGTGGGCGCGGTGTAAAGACCGTCCGGCCAGAATCCCTGGTCAAGCGGACCGACTTGGAAGTAATTCGTATTGTTGAGCTGGATGCGCAGGCGACCCTTGTCATCGCGCACCATGGAGATTTTGCGCATGCCGAAATAGGACTTCACTTCGTCCACTTTTTTCCCGGTCTTCGAAATGCTGTGAAGCTCCAACTTTAGATCGTACAGGTGGGGCGTTTCTGGCGACCATGTTTTCGGACGCGGAATTTTGAGAGTGATGGTCCCGCGAGTCGGATCACGACTTCCGGCCTTACGCTCATGTCGAAGTGTTCCTTCGGCGACCGTTCGCCAGCCGTCAGTTACCTCTGCCTTCAAGTCGGTCCACATCGGTGCTGAAAGAAAGACCGTCTCAATCGTCACGGATTCTTGATCGAGATTTGGCGTAACTTTGATGCGCTCGATGTGAGCGTCACTCACCGGCTCCAGCCACACCGTCTGCCAGATGCCGCTGCTCGGCGTGTACCAAATGCCGCCTGGCTTGCTCACCTGCTTGCCGCGCGGCTGCGGGCCGGCATCGGTTGGGTCCCAAACGCTCACTACGATTTCGTTTTTGCCCTTCGCATTCAGCGCATCCGTGATGTCGAAGCTGAACGCGTCATAACCACCCTGGTGTTTGCCGACTTCCTTTGCATTCACAAACACCATCGCATCCCAATCCACCGCGCCGAAGTTCAGCATCACGCGTTTATTCTTCCATCCGCGAGGCACTTCGAACGTGCGCTTGTACCAGAGTTGCTCCTTCTCGTTCACGCGCTTCATCACGCCGGACAGCGCGGACTCGACCGGGAACGGCACGAGGATCTGGCCCTGCCATTGCGCCGGCGCCGTGGCGTCTTTCGGCGTGATGGCGTAATCCCAGAGCCCGTTCAGGTTCTGCCAATCCTCGCGCACGAACTGCGGGCGCGGATATTCGTTGAGCGGCTTCTTCGCCGAAACATCCTTGGCCCATCGCGTCATGAGCGGACCGGGAGCGGGCTTCCATTCGGCCGCGGCCAACCCGGTCGCAGTGGCAGTAAGGAGAGTTGCGAGAAAGAAGAAGCGCGTCACGCGTAAGCCTTGGATTGGAATCACGCGTCGTTTCGTAAAGCGTTTGCCGCCCTGTTTCAACAGCCAAGTTGGCACCGGACACAACCGGTCAAACATGGCGTGGGTAGGGATGGCGCGCTGCGCCGTCCGCGCCGCGTAGCAGCGGCGCAATGCAACTCCTTACTGGTGCGCACGCATGAAAGAATTCCGCTCGCTCTGCGCGTGCGGTGACGCCGCCGCGCAGCGTCCCTACCTGGTCCTTCAAGCTGAATCGAACCTGAAAAGAATGCGCTACGGCTGGCGCAGCCGGTAAAAAGCCGCCGCGTTCGTGGGATTGATCAATCGCGGACTAACCGCGTTCGACAGAATGTTCCAATCGCCGCTCGGCGAATCCGCGACCTCCAGCAGATAATTGACAGACGACCACTTCAACTCCACCTGCTCGCCGGCGCGAAGAATTTGCAGGGCAGGTCCAGTCGGTGCCAGAAGCGTGCTCGGTCGAACCGCCTTCAATTCCGCCGCGAACGCCACATCGCTGGAGTTCGCGGTGACTTGATGCGTCTCGGCCGCCAGCACGCTGGCGCCGTCGGCCCCATTCCGAGCGACCAGCATCGGAGCGGAAAGCACGGCCTCTATCCCCGTGATCGCGAACGTCATTTTGTCCACCGGTCCGGCCGGCAAATTCGTGCGCGTCAATTCGAAGCCGTTCAAATAGAGGATTGCACTGTCATCCGCTGCATAGCGCATCGACAGCTCCGCTCCCGCATCGAGCGGCGGCAGCGTGAAAGCATGACGAAAGTAATGCGTCGTAATCGTTCCGCCAGTGGCGTTCGTGAGTGAAAGCAGCGTGCCGATCGGCGCGGGTGGTCCGCTGCTGATGAACGTGTCGTTGTAAAGGAGCGCCGGACCAACCAGCCATTCGCCGTCATCGAACCCCGGGAATTTCCAGTTGCTCACCTGGCCATTGCCGGATTGGTCGTAAGTCCACGTGGCCGTCAGCGGCACCAAGGTCAACTCATACCCCAGCGCCGCGCCCGTGCCGGGCTCAATTTCATTGTGCGCTGCCGCCGTGTCGGTCACGCCACTGATTCGCACTTCGTAATTTCGTCCATCCACGCGAGGCGACGTGCTCAGCACGATGTTGGTTTCATTCAGAACGCTGGCCACCGTGACGGCGATCACTTGTCCATCGCTGCCGCGCACGAGGTAGTTCGCAAGCACGGCGGCAGACGCGGGATCAATTGGCTCGGAAAAGGTAAGGACAATCTCCGTGGAACTCGATGCCGCCGCGGACAGCAACACCGGCAGATTGGTATCCGCCAGCACATGGAGCGTGGCATTGCTGCTCAGGACCGAACTGAAGTCGTTGGAAAGCAGAACGGAAAAACGCACGCCGTTGTCGCTCATCATTGCCCGTGAGTAAGAAAGGACCTCGGTGTTCGCGCCGGAAATCGCCACCTCTTCCCTCAGCCACTGCGCGCTCGTAGCGGCGATTGAATCCACTTCGAATACGAACGGCTGGCCTTCACGAACAAAAACATCAGCGGGCTGCCGCACGATCCGAACGAGTTCATTGGGAAAACTTCTTGCCACCAGATTCAATTCAGCGCCGAAGAAAGCATCGATGGCATTGCCCTGGTGCAACTCCACGGCGAGCACGTTGTCGCCGATAGCAAAGTTGGGCAGCAGAGCGAACGGACCTTCCAGGCTGTTTTCATCCGCGCCGCCGCGAATGCGCGACGCGCGGTTCGTCACGTAAACGAGATTGTTTGTCACTCCAAGCCGGAACACCTCAGCGCCATTCAAATACAACACCGCTCCATCATCGATGACGCCACGCAGACTGAATTGTGCGCCGAGCGGGCTGGCGGCGATGTCCACGTGCTTGCGAAAATAATGCGTGATGATCGCGTCGCCGGAATTCGTGAGTTGAATCAGCGTGTTGGTGGGAAAGGCCGGCGGCGGAAAAATGTCAGTGCCAAACTGGCCGCCGTAAAACAACGCAGCCCCCGTGGGCCACGCTGAGTCATCGTGAGCCGAAGCCCGCCAACTCGTGCCGAGATCGTTGCCCGTATCGTTGTAACTCCACACAGCTTCCAGCGGCACCAACGGAATAATTTGCCGGAGAGTGATTTGAAAATTGTTCAGCGCATTTCCGGCCGCGGACGCGTCGGTGATTCCGTTCAGTTGCAGCACGAAGTTCGTTCCAGTAGGGAGCGTGCTGGAAAGCGACAGCACGACTTCTGTGCCGCTGCAGGTCGTGGAAGCAACCATCGCCGCATCAGTGCCGTTGGGAGAGAGAATGCGGTAGTTGGCCGCATTGCTTGCCGACGCGAGGAGCAGCGGTTCGTCGAAGTCGATGACCACCGTCGTGCGATTCGGTTGCAACGTTGCGTTTACGACATCGGGCGGCGCGGTATCGACGATGATTTGAACCGCGACGACGGCGCTGGTCACGGAGCTTAGGCTGTTGGTCGCGATGGCGTAGTACTCGCCCGAATCCGAGGGACGCGTGGCCTCGATCAAAAGCGTGCCAGTCGTCGTTCCGTTCACGAGAACACCATCGTGGTACCAGCGAAAATTGGCCGGAGCATTGAGCACCAAATTCAGTTCGAACGAATGGGCTTCGGTCACCACCACACTCGACGGTGAAGCGACAATTGTTAACGGGCTTTCGGGAATGAGATAACCAAACGCGGCCGTACCGAAGACAATGTCTGAACTGGTGGGGGAGTTTTGATGGATCTCCACCGCGAGAACGTTATCTCCCTCGATGATCATGGGTGCGGCGACATTCGTAACGACGAAAACACCTTCGCCCTGGGGATTGGCCGCCGGCGCGAGAGTGGAACTCGTGACGTAGCCGTTGGGCATATTCTGCCGGAAGAGCGGCGCGCCGTTGACGTAGAAAACCGCGCCGTCATCGACCAGGTTCGATAAGACCAGCGCGGCGCCGATGGAACTCGTCGGCCAAAAGAAATGGGTGCGGAAGTAGGAGGTGACGATGGGCTGGCCCAATGTGTTCGTCAGACGCAGAACGGTGTTCGTCCACATGATGGCCGGCAAGCTGGTCTCAATTCCCAGGACACCGCGGCCTTGCAGCCAACTCGTGTCGTCGTAGTCCACCTCACGCCAGGTAGTTCCGAGATCGTTTGCACTTTGGTCGTAAGCCCACACGTTCGTGAGCGCGAGCGGCAGAAATGTTGCAAGGGGCGGTGGCAGGGGAAGCGGCGGAACAATCGTTACTGTCGCAACTGCGCTGGTCACGGCGTTGAGCTGATTGTTGGCAATCACGAAATAATTACCTGCGCTATTGGTGACTGCTGATGCGACCCTGAACACGGAGTTGGTGGCGTTCGCCAGCGCCGCCCCGTTTTTGAACCATTGAAAACTCGGAGCGGAGCCAGCGATGGCGACTTGCAACCGCAACGTCGTGCCTTGCGTGACGATGATGCTTTGCGGTTCTTCCAGGATGCTCAGCGGCTGATAAGCAACCGTCACTACCGCCGTCATGCTCGTGGCGGCGCTGAAGAGATTGCTGACGACAACAAAGTAAGTGCCCGCGTCACTCAGGTTCGCCGCGCCGATCTGCAACCGATTGGTCTGCACGTTCGCCAGCGGCGAACCATCCTTGAACCACTGAAAGAAATGCGACGGTGTGCCAGTGACCGTCACTGACAACGACAGCAAATCGCCGTAGCGAAGGGAACGATTCTGGGGTTGAGCCACAATACCCATCGCGTCGTTGGCGACCGCGACGGTGACGTTGCTCGTCGTGACTGATCCGTAAGGATTGGTAGTCACGAGCCAGTAGGTGCCGGCGTCCTCGGGTTGGAGAGAGTTAAACCGCAGAATTCTATTCGTTCCCGCCGACCGTGGAGCGCCGTCTTTGAACCATTGGAAGTAAAGTGGAAGGCTGCCGCTCACGTTCGGCGCAAGGCTCTGCGTACTGGCGCGTGATGCACTCACGCTGGCCGGTTGCTTCGCGATGTACGGAGCCGTCGGATCCACAAAATCTTCCACGAGGCGCAAGCCTCCAAAAGGCGCGCCCATTTCATTCAAGTATCCACAGGCCGTAACAAAGAATGATCCGTCGCTGCCGGGACGAATGGCGTTCCACACGACCATGTCGCCGAATCCCGGCCGCGCATTGCGTCCGGTCGGCAGAATAACGTGGTTCGAGTTGAAGATGGAAATCTGCGCGGAGGTCAGGCAATTGCTGGTGTGGGCACTCGTGAAGGAATCCACGTCGTAGATGCCGTACAACGTGCGGTCGTTGGTGAACACTCCAGAAACGCCGAAGTTGGCCGTTCCAATCAACTGATATTTCCGCACCGGGTTCAGGCCGGAGAAGGTGTAATAATTTGTTCCGGCCAATCGGGGAGACAAGCCGCGGAAGTCCACAATGTAAGGCGCGGTTTCTGAGCCACCAAAAATCGTCGTGGCCGGCGTGTCAGGAATAAAGTTTGTCGTATTGATCGGGGTAAATACCGGCCCCGAGATGTGCAGTTGCACCGGGAGGACCGAACCATCGCTGATGTCTAGCAACGGCCCCTGCACGTAATTGGATTGCCAGGCGTAGAACAATGAATACCGCGTGGTGAAAGGATGGGCGATGCCCTCCCCACCGTCAGAGTCATTGAACGCAATGAATTGCGCGGGAAGCAAAAGCGTGGCGAACATGAGAGACACGGCAACGAGGACGGCATGCGGCGTTTTCATAGAGGCTTGCTGGATGGTGTCACAACCTGAGTTTTCGGATCACGCTCTAAATGTGATGAGAAGCGGGCCGTTTTATTCCCTCGCCTTGAAAGGAATTATGACCCGGTTAGCTGACGCGTATGACTCCACCCATGTTGACGCGCCGCACTTTCGGCAAACGAATTAGTCTCTTTGCGGTTGCGACGCCATTGGCACTGCACGCCGCAGATGAGGGCAGTTCCGCTGAACGCCGCCGGCATTGGCCGCACCGAAGCGTGGGCCGTGGAAGTGGTAATGGGTGCTTACCATGTGAGGTGCTGGCGAAAATCTGTGTACCGCCAAGGATTTTATTTGGCCGTCTCTTTTGGCAGTGAACTGGTGCTGAGACTTCGTGTTCAACCGGCGTTCGACTTCCTGAAGAGAGTTGCCGTGCTGCCAGCCCGCTGTAACTCGTCGCGAAACTGGCTTCGGAGAAGATACGCAACCTATTGCGAACAGTGCCGCAATCAGCAGCGCCTATACGGTTGTGCGCCGTTTCTTCATTCGACTCAATACTTCCGGCTGCCAATCACGTCTTTCGCAACGGACTGATCGAACACCTTGTCTTCGACGACAGTTTTCTTCGGTACTTCCTTGCCAGCTTTCACCGCTTCAATCGCATCGAACGCGGCCGGGCCGAGCAGGGGATTGCACTCGACGGTGCAGTTGAGCTTGCTTGCAACCATCGCTTCGAACGCCGGCTTCACGCCATCGATCGAGACGACGATCACGTCGACGCCAGGCTTGAGGCCGCCTTCTTCGATCGCCTGAATGGCGCCGAGCGCCATGTCATCGTTGTGTGCGTAAACGGCGTTGATGTTTTTGCCTTCGGCCTTGAGAAACGCCTCCATCACTTCCTTGCCCTTCGAGCGTGTGAAGTCGCCGGTCTGCGACTTGATCACCTTCATGCCGGGAATTTTCGCGATGACTTCGTCGAAACCTTTCTTGCGGTCGATCGCGGGCGCGGCGCCGGGTGTGCCCTGAAGTTCCACGATGTTTCCTTTGCCGCCGAGTTTCTTCACAAGCCAATCCGCCGCCATGCGACCTTCGTTCACGAAGTCAGACGCGATGAGCGTGGTGTAGAGCGATTCATCCGTCACTTTGATGCCGCGATCCACGAGGATCACCGGAATCTTCGCCTGCTTGATCTCCTTCAACACCGGCTCCCAACCCGTCTCGACGACCGGTGCGAGAATGATCGCATCCACGCCTTGCGCGAGAAATGTGCGCAGCGCCTTGATCTGGTTCTCCTGTTTCTGCTGCGCATCGCTGAAGCGCAAATCAACCCCGCGTTTCTTCGCTTCGTCCTGAATCGACTGCGTCTCGGCCGTGCGCCATGCGCTCTCCGCGCCGATTTGCGAGAAGCCCACCGTGAGCTTTCCCCCCGCGCCGCTGCCAGATGCAGCGTCACCCGATTTCTTTTCACAGGAACAAAGGACAAGGGAGGCGCAGGCGAGCAGCAGAGAAAGTCGTTTCATGGCGCAGGAAACTGAGAGAAACCTCGCGCGCAGTAAAGAGCAGATGCTTGCCATCCCGACAGCGGCGTCCGCTACGCAACGCCGGCGAAATGCTCGCTGCGCTGCGGAGATTGGAAATAGAATTCCCCTCCGCAATAGTGGTAGCCGGGACGGCTGCCCGGCTACTTCTTCGCGCTGCTCTTCGACAGCAGGAACGCAATCAAATCGTTGAACTCCTGCGGTGTGAGTCCTTCGGCGATGCCTTCGGGCATGAGTGACAATTCGGATTCGCGGCGTTCCTTCACGCGTTTCTTTGCGATCGTCAGTTCTTTCCCAGTCGTGTCGGCATAAACGATCTGCTCGCCTTCCTCTCGGCGAAAGAGGCCGGACACCACTTCGTCATCATCGAGATAAAAGCTCGTGCTGCGGAAGGCGTGGTCCACGTTGCGATTGGGATCAACGATGTCTTCGATCACACGTTCCGCGCCGCGTGCACCGATGCCATCAAGCTGCGGTCCGACGACTGCGCCTTTGCCATCCAGTTGATGACAGCCAGCGCACGTGCGCTCGAACACAGGCACGCCACGCGTGATGGATGTGGCGGCGGCATTGAACGCGCCACGACGTTGCTCGATCTGCTTTTGTAACTGGTCGTTCAGTGGCGTGAGGTTCTTCGTCAGCTTCTTGAAAAACGCATTCGCGTCCGTTACTTTCGCGCCAAGGATTTTTTCCTTCACCGCGCGATCCTGAAGCAACCGTGCCGAAATCTTCCCGCTCTCGACCTCGCGCAGCAACGCTTCGGCACCAGCTTTGTTGGCGGCGAGCGGCGCGGCGAGCTTGGCCTGATTTCGTTCCGGCGCGGTGCGAACGGCGGTCAGCAGCGCGGCCCGGGCCTCATCGTTGTTCGCGTCGCTCAACGCTTGCGCCAGCTTCTGCCGCAATGCCGTCGGTGTGCCAGCCGCGTTTAACAGATCGGCACAGATGCCAACGTGTTGCTTCGCATTGAAGGTGAGCAACGTCGTGGCGAGGCTCGCGCGAGTGTCGAAACTCGAAGGAATGTTCAGCGCTGCGACGAGTTGGGGTTCAAGCGTGGCGTCGCGCGTGGCGAGCGCGATCTGTGCGGCAGCTTGCAGACGTTCATCGATCAGCTTCGGCGTGATCTTCGGAAGCGATACGACCGCAGGTTCGAAACGCCCGACGGCCAGCCACGCGTAGGAGCTCGCGGTGTCTCGATCGACCAGTTCGAGGAAAACTTGTTTGCCCGCGTGCGGTGTGAGGTCCCAACTTACTTTCTGTGCGACGTCGTGGCGCGGAGCCGGCGATTCGGCCAGCGTTTCTTTGGAATCAGCAGATCGAAGCTGGACGAAGTTTTTCTTCTGCTGCGGCTTGCCTGGAACCCCATCGTGTCCGGCGATCCAGAACGTGACCTTCGCAGGCGCCGCGAAGTTTTTGGAACGCAGAACGCCAGTGGTCGCTTCTCCAGACGGCAGCGTGCAGAGAAAGTTCGCGCTCTTGCCATCAGCCGACGCGCGTTTTTGCATTACCCACGGATTGGGCGTGGTCGCGGCGCCTTCACCGAAAGACGCGGTCCAATCCGTCTCAGCGCGGCCGACCGATGCAATCAATCCGCTCACGAGCGTGCTGCCCCAGGTTTTCATTCGCGTGCTCGGCGCAATGCCGCGCTGGGTCAGCCCGTCGTCGATCGGTTTGAAGAGCGCCCATTGGAAATCCAGATCGTCGGCGACCTTCTCCTGCACGAAGGCGGCGAGGTCAT
>DATHEW010000693.1:0-13094 GCA_035318425.1 Candidatus Acidiferrum sp.
ACCGCCGGCAAGTGCCCCGTGCCGCACGGCGGCGCGAGCAAGGGTCCGACAAGCAAGCGCCATGGCAACAAGGACTGGTGGCCCGAGCAGCTCGACATCGGCGTGCTGCACGCCATCCATCCCTCGGCCGATCCGATGGGCGGGGACTTCAACTACGCGGAGGAGTTCAAGACTCTCGACCTCGCGGCGGTGAAAAAGGATCTCGCGGCGCTGATGACCGACTCGCAGGACTGGTGGCCGGCGGACTTCGGTCACTACGGCGGCTTGTTCATCCGCATGGCCTGGCATAGCGCCGGCACTTACCGCACCGGTGATGGTCGCGGCGGCGGCGGGCGTGGGCAGCAACGTTTCGCACCGCTCAACAGTTGGCCGGACAACGTGAGCCTCGACAAGGCGCGCCGCCTCCTCTGGCCAATCAAGAAGAAGTATGGCCGCAAGATTTCCTGGGCCGACCTGATCATCCTCACCGGCAACGTGGCGCTCGAAACGATGGGCTTCAAAACGTTCGGTTTCGCCGGTGGCCGCCCGGACACATGGGAGCCGGATAACGATGTGTATTGGGGCCGCGAAACAAAATGGCTCGGCGGTGACATTCGCTATTCGAAAGGTTCGCCCGGTGTTGACGACCCTCACAGCACGCTCGTGAAGGATGACGACAGCCAGGTTCCGCACTCGCGCGATCTCGAGAATCCCCTCGCCGCCGTGCAAATGGGCCTCATCTACGTGAATCCGGAAGGCCCGGACGGCAAACCCGATCCAATCGCTGCCGCGAAAGATATTCGCGACACCTTCGGCCGCATGGCCATGAATGACGAGGAAACCGTGGCGTTGATTGCCGGTGGGCATACCTTTGGCAAGACCCACGGCGCGGGACCCGCGGAGAATGTGCAGTCTGATCCGGAAGCGGCATCGCTGGAAGATCAGGGCCTCGGCTGGCGCAACCAATTTGGCTCCGGCAAAGGCGCGGACACGATCACGAGCGGTCTCGAAGTGACCTGGACTACCACGCCCACGAAGTGGGGCATTGGCTTTCTGCAAAATCTTTTTGGCTTCGAATGGGAGTTGTCGAAGAGCCCGGCAGGCGCGCAACAATGGATCGCGAAGGGCGCCCCGGCGATCATTCCCCACGCGCATGACCCCTCGAAGAAGATTGCGCCAACGATGCTTACCACGGACCTCGCGCTGCGTTTCGATCCGGCTTACGAGAAAATCGCGCGCCGCTTCCTCGCGAACCCAGACCAGTTCGCCGACGCATTTGCCCGCGCGTGGTTCAAGCTCACGCATCGCGACATGGGACCGCGCGCTCGTTACATCGGGCCGGAAGTTCCCAAAGAAGAACTCATCTGGCAGGACCCGATCCCCGCAGTGAATCACCCGCTCATCGATGCGCAGGAAATCGCTGCGCTGAAAGGCAGGATCGCCGCGTCCAGTCTCACCGTCTCGCAACTCGTCTCCACTGCGTGGGCGTCGGCCTCGACCTACCGTGGCTCCGACAAGCGCGGTGGCGCAAACGGCGCGCGCATTCGTCTCGCGCCGCAGAAAGATTGGGAAGTGAACCAGCCATCCCAACTCGCCACCGTGCTGCAAAAGCTGGAGAGCATTCACAGCGACTTCAACAAATCATCAAGTGGCGGCAAGAAAGTGTCGCTCGCCGACATCATCGTCCTCGCCGGCGGCGTGGGCATCGAGCAGGCCGCGAAGAAGGCCGGCCACGACGTGACCGTGCCATTCACGCCCGGTCGCATGGACGCCGCACAGGACCAGACTGACGTTGAATCCTTTTCCGTGCTGGAACCGATCGCGGACGGCTTCCGCAATTACCTCAAGGCCAAATACACCGTGCCTGCCGAGGCGTTGTTGATCGACAAGGCGCAACTCCTCACGCTCACCGCGCCCGAGATGACCGTCCTGATCGGCGGCCTGCGCGTCCTCGGCGCGAATGCCAACAACGAGAAGTATGGAGTGTTCACCCAGCGGCCCGAAACGTTGACGAACGACTTCTTCATCCACCTGCTCGACATGGGCACGGAGTGGAAACAGGTCTCGCCCTGCGGCAATGCCTTCCTTGGCTCAGACCGCAAGACAGGCCAGCCCAAGTGGACCGCCACCCGCGTGGATCTCGTCCTCGGCTCCAATTCCATCCTCCGCGCCGTCGCGGAAGTTTACGCCAGCTCCGACGCCGAGAAGAAGTTCGTCAACGACTTCGTCGCAGCGTGGACCAGGGTGATGGACCTGGATCGCTTCGACCTCGCGTAAGCGCTGCCTTTTTCATATCGCCCGCCTGCCGGCCTCTTGAGTGAAGGAGGACGGCAGGCGTTGCTGTGTCAGCCATCGCTGGAAGATCGCCTCATGTCTGTCATCGATTGCTGGCTGGACATCCTTTCTGGCCGCACGCAGGACCATCGTTAGATGCGCGAAGAAAGGCTAACTCATCGGCGGTGATCCCTCACCTCGCTCCGCGACGTTCATTCAGCGCACGACAACGCGTGCAGCGCTGGCTGTAAAGATGACTGGGCTCGATGGCGCGTTGCTCACCGATGTGACCTTGAAGGCGTGTGACCGGATGGAATGACCTCGAGTTTTGAGAAAAAGGCACAGTCCACACCCTTCATGGCTCAATTCGAAACCCTGTGGCCCGGAAGAGGGCGCGCGGTGTCCCGGGAAGAGGCAAACACAACTTTTTCAACCCGCGACTTGATCTTTTCCGTCGCGGACAAAACCTTGTCGCCGACGGATCAAACCTTGTCGCCGACGGACAAAACCTTGTCGGCCACGGACAAAACCTTGTCGGCGACGGACAAAACCTTGTCGGCCACGGACAAAACCTTGTCCGGCACCGACTTTGACATGTTGGCCCGAGACAAGGTCTTGTCGGTCATGAACAAGATCTCGTTCGACCCGGGAAGAGTTGTGGCAAAGCCGCAGATGCTAGCGCACCGCCCATGCCCTACCGCCTCGTGGTAGGGCGGACCTGCCGGTCCGCCATCTAACTAATCCCCCGACCACCGAATCTCATGCACGCGCCCGCAGTACGGCCAATCCTCCATCCTCTCCACCAACCCGGCGCGCACCGGATTCTCCTGCACGTACTGCCACTTCTGCGCATAGCTTTCTCCATCGCGCATCCGATGATGAAACCCGCCTGCCTGAAACGTCCCGGTGTCCGGATGCGATTTGGCAAATCGGTCTTTCCAAAAACCGATCCAACGCTCGATCGTGAACTTCAAATCACGCGGCGCGCAGAAGAGATGCAGGTGGTCGGGCATGAGCAGATAATCACTCACGAGCCAAGCGGTGGCGGTGTGTTCCCAGATATGATGCAGCGTGCGCTGCACGGACGGTTGCGCGAGCCATCGTTCGCGCTTGTTGGTGCAGACGGTGAGGAAAACCCAGTTCGGTCCCGCAAGCGAGGTGTGAACGCCTTTCGCCGGCGTGCGACGTCCGGGGTCGTGGAAAGGGAGATCGCTCATGGACGTTGTTTTATCGAAGCACGAATTACGCGCAACTTTAGAATGGGGCAAAGCGGCAGCTTTGCCCTACCGCCTGGTAGGGCGGACCTGCCGGTCCGCCGCGCTGCCGCGCCGCCCAGATTGCCGCCGGATGGGCAATTTCGGCGGAGGGGACAAACAGGAATGAATTCGAGCGGGTGGAGCCGTCGCCCTCGCTCTTTATGCTTTTGAAAGATCGTCTAAAGACACCTGTTGCAACTGCGATTTGTCGGCGGTGTAAAGTTTAATCCACAAGGCGAACCCGCGGTGTTGAAGGCGATAAATTCCGCGCTGTCCCTCTTGTGACAAGATGATGTGGCGTTCCCGTAAGGCTTGGATCGCGTTGTCGAGAGTCGATTCCTTTCCTTGGAACTTGTCTTTAATCTCGGATTTCGCAATCCAGCCATCATCCTTTTCTGCCATGATACGCAATACCTGTCGGTAACTCTCCTTCTGGATCTTGTTGTAGAAATTGTTTCGATAATATCGGTCTCCGATTATTTCGAGTCCTCCGCGCTTTCCTAATGCACTCTCGATTACATCTTTGGCTGTGATCTCGCCATCATCGTCGACCGCAAATGCGCAATAACCAAACTGCTGAATGAAGTGCGGGTAACCTTCTGCCAAGTTTGCCAAAGCCTTCTTGGCATCGTTGGTAATGGTTGTCTTTTCGGAGTTTTCTTCGTTCGCGCGCAAAAGACAGCGATCAATAACTCGTTCTACTTCAGGATCAGACAGGCGACCGAGCGGCAGTTCTTCAAAAAGCCGTAGTGAAGATGGGTGGCTATCAAGCAACACTTGTCTCAATTCGGGTAGGCCAGCGAGGCCGACCATCACTTTCTCGCACCCGTGTCGCTGAAGCCGCTCGAGTAACATTTTCAAAAACGCGCCTAAACTGAGAGCAGACGAGGCGTTATCAGCCTCATCTACCAGAATCAAAAGTCCATCGTAGCGCGTTGAGAAAGTGTCATCCACTGAGGCTTGTGTCACACGATTAACGGTTTCCGCCAGAGAATAAGCAAACTCTTCGATCACCAAGTCCGAATCCGTCGTGGTTGCTTCTTTCAGTGAAATTCCCCCTGCCTCGACTCGTTGAAGGAAGTCCCACGCGCCCGAAAACCATTTTCGTGCCTTCTCCGTCTTTCCCAATTCCCTTCTCAATCCAAGCTCAATCTTCCTCACTAATCCAACCTGGGTCGTATTTTCGTCGACATCGGTTTCAATAACCAAAAACGAAACTTTCTCTGATTCGATAGCTATGTCGCCTACAGCAACATACTTCATGTAAGCGAGCAGTGAGGTTTTACCGATGCCACGCTCGCCAGTGATCATGAAGTTCGAGGGTTGGCCTGCTCTGGTTTGCAGAAGCGCTGCTTCTAGTTTGTTCACCTCATTCAATCGGCCCACAAACATGCCTGTGTTGATTGGGTGGTTTGGTCGAAAAGGATTTATGCGCACCATATCGTTCCTCTTTTGGTTGCTAAATGACGTCGTAAACCTCCGCGCCATTGTCCGTGAACTTCTTCGATTGGTCTTCCATGCCCTTCTTCAGCGCCTCTTCCTCGGCGATGCCTTGTACGGCGGCGGATTGACGAACATGCGCAGGGGTTTTCATTTCAGGTGGAGTGTGTCGAATTCGGCCTGCTGCGCAACTGTATTGGGAGCGCGCGCGGCGTTCAGCGGTTCGCAGGCTGGTAGGGAATGGCTTGCTGGAAGAAGTCGGGCGTGAGGGCTTCGGCCCAGAGTTGCGCGGCGTGGGGCAGGCCGGAGGCGCTGAAGTGCACGGCATCGTAACGGTCGGTCGGGCGCAGGGTGTCGTAGTCGGGGCCGGGGTAGCAGTGCGGCACTTCGCGAATCATCTTTTCCTGCACACGGCGGATGATCGGTCGCTGGCCCAGCGGGCTGGCGCGGTTCACAACCACGGCCAGAGCGGGAAAGGCGAGGTCGGCGCGCGCCTGTTCCACCCACGTGACGTAGTTGGTGAAGACTTTGCCGGCGTCGTTCTCGGGCCAGTCGTTTTGTCCCTGGTCAGCAAGGATCGCGCGCACGCCGGTGACGGTGGCGTAGCGGCGGAGCGCGTGGTGGAGATTGATGTAGGGCATGCGGAGAGGAGATTTCACGAAGCTGTGATCGAATGGTTCGCCGCGTGCGGACTTGGCCCAATGCTCAAGGCTGGTGCCGCCAAAGGCCGCGTTGAGCAGGAGCACGGGCACGCGCTGGGCCGTGGCCACGCGCTCGGCGAAATCTGCCCAGAAGTAAGTGCCGTTCCCGAACGGCCCAGGGCGCACGTCGTCGGCGAAGTGCGTGCCAATAAGTCCGGGCAGGTTGTAAGTGGGAACCCGAGCGACGGCAACGGGCAATGGTGCAACGATAATTGTTGCTGTGAACGAGGGTGATTGAATCGACCCTGTCGCATTGAAGGGGTGTCGAGACTGTCGCGAATTGGTTAGGCAGATTTTACTCGCCTGGCGGTGGCAATGAATTTTTCGACGGCTGCGGAATGTTTTTCCTTCCGACAGGCAATGCTGATGACCGGTGGGGGCGGAGCGGGAACGAGGGTTCGGATTTTCAATCGCTCGCCAGTGAAACATTTGAACGATTCTAAAACCACCGCCACGCCTCGACCCGCTTTCTACCGCCACGATGAGACTTGAGGCACTGTCATGTTCCTCCGCGATCTGCGGCGGGCGATCAAATGGCGCGAACATTTCGGCGAGCCAAAGATGATATTCAGGATAATCGGCGACCGTGTAGGCGATGAGCCGCTCTCGCGAAACCTGTTCGAGTCCCACCTTTCGTAACCGCGCCAGCGGATGGGTCGGATGAACAGCAACGCACACCGGATAACGCAGCAATTCCTCGAAGACCAGCTTGGCGAAGACTTTCGCTGATACCTGAACCAACAAGGCGACGTGAATCTTGCCGTCGCGCAGACAACGCAAGAGCACCGCAAGTGCGCGACAGAGGTGTGCAAGAATGCTCATGGTGTAGTGAGGCGCGTGCGCGGCTGAATGGCAGGACGAACGCATCAAACGCACTAGCGAGTCGGGCCGGCGTTCAGCCGCCTGCCCGAACGATCGAGGCGTGCGCCATTCGCTGAACTCGGACGGAATGGCCGCAGCGCGGCCATTTCCACCATCATTTCCGTTTTGACGCGTTTGCCTGGGCTGAGTGGCACTTCCTGTTGCCCTCTCGTCTCCCGTCGTTTAGCTTCGCCGCCCTGTATGCTGAGCCTGAAGACCATTCGCGAGCGGTTGCACAAAGTGCCGTTCAAGCCTTTTGAAATGAGGCTGACGGATGACCGGTGCGTCCCCATCGTGCATTCGGATTTTGTCGCCTTGGGTGGCAGCGTCGTAGTCGTGACAGATCAGACAGGTTGGGTTCGGGAGGTGGATGCCTTGCACGTCGTTTCGTTTGAACCACTTTCAAAGCAAAAAAGACGGAACGGCAAACATTGATTTGAATTCATGAACTCGAACCAGATTCGCGAACGCTGGCATGAGAGCACGAATCCCTTCACGCTCCGATTGAGCGATGGAACACGCGTGCCGGTGCCGCATCCTGATTTCATGTGGATGCCGCCGAGAGTGGCGCAGTTGTTCGTGTATGATAAGAACGGAAAAGTGACACGGCGCATCGATCCTCTGCACGTCGTCGCGTTCGAGGAGGGAGTTCACAAGCCCAAGCAGAACGGCAAACACTAAATTGAATTTATGACGTTGACGGAAAAAATCCTCGCACGCGCCGCTGGCAAAACTTCGGTGCAGGCCGGGGACAATATTTGGGTAAACGCCGACGTGCTCATGACGCACGACGTGTGCGGGCCTGGCACCATCGGCGTGTTCAAGCGCGAGTTCGGCAAGCACGCCAAGGTGTGGGACCCGAAGCGCGTCGTCATCATTCCCGATCACTACATTTTCACCGCGGACTCGAAGTCGAACCGCAACGTGGACATCCTGCGCGACTTCTCGCGCGAGCAGGGCTTGCCCTATTTCTACGACGTGATCGATGACCCGAACGGCCAGTGGCATTTCGATCCCACGAAGGGTCCGTTGAAGCGCCAGTACGGCTCGAACTACGCGGGCGTTTGCCACGCGGCGCTGCCGGCGAAGGGTCACACGCGTCCCGGCGAAATTCTTTTCGGCACGGATTCACACACCTGCATGGCGGGCGCGTTCAATGAGTTCGCCACCGGCATCGGCAACACGGACGCGGGCTTCGTCATGGGCACGGGCAAGTTGCTGATCAAAGTTCCCGAGACGATGCATTTTCGTCTCGAAGGCCAGTTGCAGCCCGGCGTGATGGCGAAGGATGTGATCCTCCATTGCATTGGCGAGATTGGTTTCGACGGCGCGACGTATCGCGCGATGCAATTTGATGGTTCGGGAGTCGCGAGCCTTTCGATGGACGATCGCATGACGATTGCGAACATGGCGATCGAAGCGGGCGGCAAGAACGGCATCTTCGAGTTCGACGCGCGCACGCAGGAATACGTGGACGCGCGCACGCGCTTGAACGGCACGAAGACGAGTTATACGCCGGTGGAACGCGATCGCGATGAGAAGTTCGTTTACGAACTCGTTGTGGACCTGAGCGAACTTGAGCCGACCGTCGCGTGTCATCCCGATCCTGGCCAACGCAAGAAGGCCAAGGACATGGACATGAAGCTGGACCGCGCTTACGTCGGTTCCTGCACAGGCGGCAAGACGAGTGACTTCGTGGCGGTCGCCCAGGTGTTGCGCGGGAAGAAAGTTGTCATCGATACATTCGGCGTGCCTGCCACGCCTGACATCGTGCGCGACCTGCAAACCACGCACTGGGGTGACAAGACCATCTGGCAAATCCTCGAAGATGCTGGCGTGCGCATGACGGAGAACGCCGGATGCGCCGCGTGCCTCGGTGGACCCGTGGACACCTTCGGCCGCATCAACCAGCCGGGCCTCAAGTGCATCAGTGCCACGAACCGCAACTTCCCGGGGCGCATGGGCGACAAGGAATCCCAGGTATTCCTCGCCAGTCCGGCGACGGTCGCAGCAAGCGCGCTGACGGGGCGCATCACGGATCCGCGAGCGTATCTGAGTTAATGGACAAAATGCCCGCGCGTTCTCGAAGAGACGCTCGCGATTCAATTGACTTGCCCTGATTGCTTGGCTGCGGCACTTCTGCGCCATGTCGAATGGGATTTTTTTGGCGGCAATGGATTGGAGCTTCATCAGCACACCGGAGGCATGGATCAGCCTGGTGACGTTGACCGTGCTGGAGATCGTGCTGGGAATCGACAACGTGGTGTTCATCGCGATTCTCGCGGGCAAGCTTCCGGCGGAACAGCAGAAGAAGGCGCGGCAGGTCGGGTTGTCGCTGGCGTTGATCACGCGCGTGCTGTTGCTGTGCGCACTCGCGTGGATGGTGAAACTCACGGCACCACTTTTTGCATTGAATCTTTTCGGGCGCGACTGGGGCTTATCGGGACGAGACCTCATCCTGCTGATTGGCGGCCTGTTCCTCCTCACCAAGGCCACGCGTGAGATCCATGAGAAACTCGAAGGTGAAGACGGCGAGGTGAGCAAGCGCGTGGCGCCGACGTTCACGTCCGTAATCATCCAGATCCTGCTGCTGGATATTGTGTTCTCGCTGGACTCGGTCATCACGGCGGTGGGCATGGCGCAACACCTGCCGATCATGATTGCGGCGGTGGTCATCGCGGTGGGTTTCATGCTCGTCTTCGCCGGGCGAATCAGCGCGTTCATCGAGCGACATCCGACGGTGAAGATGCTGGCGCTGAGTTTCCTGCTGCTCATCGGACTGGTGTTGGTGGCAGAGGCGTTTCATCGTGAAATTCCAAAAGGCTACATTTACTTCGCCATGGCGTTCAGCGTCGGCGTTGAGATGCTGAATCTGCGCTTGAAGAAGAAGCAGAAGCGCCCGGCCGCGCCCGTGGAATTGCACCAGCCGTATCGCTGAATCTCCAGATCACTGCGCTGTAACGTCAGCCGGGTGGAAACGTCTTGGTGGCAGGCCGCCAATGTGGCTGCCATCTTGATCCATGGGCAGAATTGCACCTACGCTTGTTCGGATGTTTCACCCGCTTCGGTATCGCGCGATCGGTTTCCTTCTCATCGCTCTCGTCGTTTTGCTCGCCGCAGCCGCGCAGGTGGAAAGCGCCGGCGTGGCATTGACGAAGCCGGATGCCGTCGGGCGCATCGCGACGAATCGTTACGCGCTGCCGACCGGCCAGTTGCTTTCGCCGGCGGGAAATCAAGTCGAGCTGCCTGGCATGCGTCCGCAGGTGCTCACTCTCAGCCCTGATCGCAAGGTCCTCATCACGGCGGGCAAGACAAATGGCATCGCGGTCATCGATGTCGCCTCGGGCAAGGTGATTCAGATGGCGACGATGTCCACGAACATAGCCGAAGCCAAAGCCGCCGCTGAAAAAGAGAAGAAGGAGAACGAGAGTCTTGATGCGGGGGTCGTCGTTGCTCCGGATGCCGCTCCTACGACGAACACAACGGAAGGCGCCGTAGCGAGCGCAACGGACAGCGTCGCGGCTGAAACGGGAACGACGAATCGACCGAGCGGACGAGGCGGGCGCGGTTCTGGTTCGCGCAGCAACGCGCCGAGCAGCACGGCGGCGATGAGCTTCAACGGCCTTACCTTCACGCCGGATGGCAAATGGATATTGCTCGC
The DNA here is from genome assembly GCA_035318425.1 of Candidatus Acidiferrum sp. GTDB lineage: Bacteria > Verrucomicrobiota > Verrucomicrobiia > Limisphaerales > SIBH01 > JANNGC01. The sequence goes on from DATHEW010000693.1 coordinate 10,173, forward strand.
CAACGCGCAGGGAAACATTCGCGTGTTTCCGGTGGAGAAGGATCATCGCGTCGGCACACCTCACGGCATTGCGGTGCCGCGCGTGAGCAGCAGCCGTCGCGAAATTCCCACGGGCATTGCCATCTCCGGTGACAGCCAGCGCGCGTATGTGCTCGGCAACGTGGCGAACAAGCTGCACGAGATCGAGATTGGCACCGGCACGCTGTTGCGTTCGTGGGACACGGGCGTGGCGCCATTCGAAGTCGTGCTGGCCAACGGCAAAGCTTACGTGAGCAACATGGGCGGCCGCCAACCCGGCACCAACGATGTGAAAGCTCCGGCTGGCCGCAGAACGTTCGTCCGCGTGGACAGCACCACATTTATTCCCAACGAAGGCTCCGTCTCGGTGATCGATCTGGCTGAAGGTGTGGTGAAGGCCGAGATCATGGTCGAGTTGCACGCGTCGGCGATGGTGCTTTCGCCGAACAAGAAACACATCGTGGTGGCAAACACCGGCAGCGACACGCTCAGCGTCATCAACACGAAGACAGATCGCGTGGTGGAGAAAATCTGGGCACGGCAGACGCCCGCCGATTTGTTCGGCGCGCAGCCGAACGCGCTCTGCTTCGATAAGCGCGGCAGGAAATTGTTCGTCGCGAATGGAACCCAGAACGCCGTTGCGGTCGTTGAATTCGAGCCGGAGGACAATGCGTCGCGAGTGGTTGGATTGATCCCCGTGGGATGGTTCCCAGGCGCGCTGGAGTTCGCGGACGGAAAACTTTTCGTCGCGAACATCAAAGGCATCGGCGCGAACAAGGTGTTCAAGCCAGGCGAACGAATAAAGCTCGCGAGCAAGGATTTTTACGGAACGGTTTCCGTCATTCCCATGCCGTCGGACAAGCAGTTGGCGGCGATGACTCAGATTGCGCTGGCCAACATGCGCTACGCAAAAGTCGGCGAGGCTCTCCTGCCACCGCGTCCCGACGTGCCGCCGCGCCCAGTGCCGGAGCGTGCGGGCGAGCCGAGCGTGTTCAAGCATGTGATCTACGTTATCAAAGAAAATCGCAGCTACGACCAGGTGCTTGGAGATATGACCGAAGGCAACGGTGACACGAACCTTTGTATTTTTGGCGAACGCTTCACACCGAATCAACACAAGATCGCGCGCGAGTTCGTGCTACTCGACAACACTTATTGCGCCGGTGTGCAGAGCGCTGATGGCCATCAATGGACCGATAGCGGCATCGCCAACGAATATGTCGAGCGCCAGCTCACGGCGGGTTGGCCGCGCAGCTACCCTGGCGGAAAGGCGGAGGACGGCATCGATGCGCTCGCGTGGTCGTCATCAGGATTCATTTGGGACAACGCGTTGAAGCATGGGAAGACGTTTCGCAATTACGGTGAATGGATGATTACCGAAGCGGGCTGGACTGACAAAGCCGCGCATGGCAGGAGCAACATTACCTGGAAAGACTTCTACCTCGATTACGTGAATGGCACGGCGCACACAAAGTTGAAGTCGCGCCCAGGCATTGAGAGTTTGCGCAAGCATAGCAAGTTGGACACGGTTGGCTGGGACTTGCACGTGCCAGACGTGATGCGCGCCGCGGAGTTCATCAAAGAGTTGAAACAGTTCGAAGTGACGGGTGGTTTTCCCAACCTCACGATTCTGTTTTTGCCGAACGACCACACCGGCGGCACGAAGGGTCGCTATCCAATTCCTGGCGCACAAGTCGCCGACAACGATCTCGCCTTCGGCCAGGTGGTCGAGGCGGTGTCGCATAGCAAGTTCTGGCCGGAGACGTGCATCATTGCGATCGAGGACGACCCGCAAGCGGGCTGGGACCACGTGAGCGGTTACCGCACGACTTGTTACGTCGTCAGCCCGCACACGAAGCGGCGTCAGACGATCAGCACGCAATACAATCAACTCAGCATCCTGCGCACGATCGAGTTGATCCTCGGCTTGCCACCGATGAACCAGCTTGATGCCGCAGCCACGCCGATGTTCGACTGCTTCCAGGATGTTGCGGTGCTCACACCGTTTAAGAGTGTCCCGAATCGCGTGCCGCTCGATCAGATCAATCCCGAGCCGAAGAAAGTCGCGAATAGAATTCTTCGTCGCGACGCTGAGATGTCCGCACGGCTCAATCTCGATGAGCAGGACAAGGCCGACGAAGACACATTCAATCGCATTCTCTGGCGGGCCATGAAGGGACCGGACGCGCCGTACCCGGAGTGGGCCATCAAGGCTTGGGAAGATGATGATGATTAAGCCGGACCTATGCAGAGTCTCACGCAAAGGTCGCGAAGGATGGGGACGCTTTCGGCGGTGCGGGAAGACAGTTCGATCCAGGGACTCAATGGACAGGGGATGCGGGAGCAGGCGTCGAATGGCGGTTTCAGCGGCACGTTGGCCTGTTCATCGACCTCCGATTCGTTTGGGCCGACGAATCTGCCGAATACGGAATGGGACTCGTGGGTGTCAAATTCGGGTTCTGAACACGCCGCCGACAACGAAACTCCTCGTGAGAGCGTGGTGTCCTCACCACGCGCGTCCGCTGCGTTGCCACCCGCAAATGCATTCGCGGACACGGCGCGCTTAGCAGGATGTTGAAAAAGCCCTACTTGGTTTGAACAGGGTGGCGGCTCGTACGTCAGAGAAGGATGCGCGGACAAGTTGAACCCCAGTCGGACATGCTGGCCCTGATCTCTCCCGAATCGGTGGTGCCCAAGGATCATCCGCTGCGCCGGATCAAGCCGCTGGTGGACACGGTGCTGAAGGATCTTTCGGGTCTCTTCGATGAGATGTATGCCGAGTTGGGCCGGCCGTCGATTCCGCCCGAACGTTTGCTCAAAGCCAAGCTGCTCCAGGCCCTCTATACCATTCGCTCGGAGAACCTGCTGGTGGAGTCGCTCCAGTATAATCTTCTTTTCCGCTGG
>DATHEW010000694.1:0-6901 GCA_035318425.1 Candidatus Acidiferrum sp.
CGTGACCGTCTTCGAATTCCATCCCGACGGCCGCGTCGAATTTCGTCCCGTCCGCATGAGCGAAGACACGCGGATCGCCCTCGAAGAAAATCTCCTGCTCTTCTTCACCGGTTACAGCCGCAGCGCGAGCAGCATTCTGAAAGATCAGCACGAGAAGTCGAAACAGGACGACAAGTCGATGCTCGATAATCTCCACCAGACCAAGGAGATCGGTTACGCCAGTCAGCGCGCTTTGGAGAGCGGCGACCTGCGGACATTCGCGAAACTCATGGACGAGCATTGGCAGCGCAAGAAAGCGCGCAGCGGCGGCATGAGTAATCCGAAAATAAACGAGTGGTACGATCTGGCGCGCGAGAATGGCGCGCTTGGCGGTAAGTTGATCGGCGCCGGCGGTGGAGGATTCCTGATGTTCTACGCGGAGGAAGATAAGTCGAAGCTGCGACATGCGATGCGGCAGGCCGGCTTGAAGGAAGTGCGATTCCGTTTTGACTTCGAGGGAACGAAGCTGGTGAATTCTTGATCCGCAGATGACGCAGATTTCACAGATGCGGACAGCGCATCCAATCTGCAACATCTGCGCAATCTGCGGATGAACCTTAAAGACATTCCTGTTGCGATTCTCGCAGGCGGACTCGCCACGCGCCTTCGCCCTATCACGGAGAAAATTCCGAAGGTGCTCGTGCCAGTGGCGGGAAAGCCGTTCCTCGCCCATCAACTCGAATTGCTGCGCAAGGAAGGCGTTACCCGTGCGGTGCTGTGCCTCGGACATCTTGGTGAAATGGTGCAGCGCGAATTTGGCGATGGCTCGGCGTACGGCATGCAACTCGAGTATTCTTTCGATGGTCCCGTGTTGCTCGGCACTGGCGGCGCGTTGAAGCGAGCGATGCCGAAGTTGGGCGAGAAGTTCTTCGTGCTCTACGGCGATTCGTATCTGCCGATTCCTTTCGCGCCGATTGCGGAGTTTTTTGAACACAGCGGCAAGCTGGGACTGATGACAGTGTATCGCAACGAAGGGAAGTACGACAGGAGCAATGTCGTATTCGGAAATGGCGAGATCCAGGTTTACGACAAGAAGAACCGCTCGCCGGAGATGCGGCACATTGATTACGGATTGAGTCTCTTCCGGCGCGAGGCGTTCGAGCCGTGGCCGGGCGACAAGGCATTTGATCTCGCGGATGTGATGCAGCGCCTGGTGTCGGAAAAGGAACTCGCTGGCTATGAGGTGCGTGATCGCTTCTACGAGATTGGCTCACACGAGGGATTGAACGAGCTGAACGAATTGCTCTCCCGCCCTTAATCTTTCCGACAACACTGCGTCTTCATGATACATTCGCGACTCTCCGAAAGGCTTGGCCGAATGTGATGCGGAGAATATTTGAACGAAATGCCGGATTAGATTTCAGAATCAAAGCCCATGACCGACCAAGCAAAGCAGTCGATTGAACGCGAGGAACGCGATTGGCGCGCCGAAGTGCGCGCGAGCTTCGTAGCGATCCCGCATAAGCCGGTGTTTGGCATGTTGCTGCTCGCCTGGGTGTTGCTGTTTTTTTTCGTCGGCAACTCCACGCAAGGCTACGTCAAGTCGCCCAACCTGTTCGCATGGATGTCGTTCGTTTACGACATGGGACCGGATGACCGGCACGGCTACATGATTCCATTCGCGGTACTCGGATTTCTTTGGTGGAAACGCGGTGAACTCGCGACTGCGACAACCAAATTCTGGTGGCCCGCGGCGGGTGTCTTGTTCGTGGCGATCGTCGTTCACTTGCTTGGGTTCATGGCGCAGCAGGCTCGCATCTCGATCGTGGGATTCTTCGTCGGGATATGGGCGCTCGTCGGCATGGTTTGGGGACCGGTGATCATGCGGCGGACGTTTTTCCCATTCCTCCTGTTTGTCTTCTGTGTGCCGCTCGCCGCCGCGACGGACACGCTGACGTTTCCGCTGAGGAAGTTCGCCACCGCCGTCACCGTGAAGATTTGCAACTTGCTCAGCATTGGCGTGCAGCAGCAAGGCACCAACATCATCGATCCCGGTGGGCGCTATCAGTACGACGTTGCGGCCGCGTGCAGCGGCATCCGAAGCCTGACGGCGATCTGCGCGCTTACTGCCGCTTACGCGTTCGTGTTCTTCACGAAATCATGGAAGAGGGCCATCGTGCTTCTTCTCGCGGTTCCGCTGGCGGTGATCAGTAATGTGCTGCGTTTGCTGACGATCGTGCTCGCTTCCGAGATTGCCGGCCTGATGGGACGTTCTTCCCAGGCTGCCGGCGGGTACGTGCATGACAGCACAGTAATCAGTCTCATGCCGTACGTGGTCGCGTTTTTCGGCGTGCTGCTGGTGGCGCGGCGATTAAAGGAGGATCGGGACATCGACATCATGGAAGTGGGGATCCCAGTCGGCATTGGCATTGGCGTTTCCGTCGCACTGGGATGGTTGTTTAATCGCAATGTTGATGCCGTGATCGTTGAAACAGGCGGTCCCGGTCGATGGGTTTTACTGGCGCCCTTCTTTGTCGTCATCGTGGCGATGTTCTTGACGCAGCGGGAAGCCTTTCAACTGCTCACACGCCGAGCGGTGGCGGTTGGCGTCACGGGCTTGTTGATCATCGGCGCCTTTGGGGGATTTCTGGCCAAGCGACAATTGTGGCAACGTCTTTCCGAGCCTGGCGTGAAGGTGATTCCCGAGAAGATGTATGCCTTCACGGAGACCAACAGAATCCTCGCGGCAACGAATAGTGTTTACTTGCCGCGCCGTGTACTGGCGTACGACTCGCAACCGTTGCCGCTTTCCAAATTGGTTTACGACTGGCTGCCCAAGGACACGGTTTACGGGCAGCGCAGGTACGTTTCCACGAACGGACCATTCTGGCTGGACAACATGGTGGTGCTCATGGGCGCGGATCGCACGAGCATTCACAAGCCGCAGTACTGCATCGTGGGGCAGGGGTTCACCATCATTTCCGAAGAGACCGATTCGATCCGCATGACGGCTCCGACGCCGTACGATTTGCCCGTAAAACGACTAACGTTTAAGGGAAACGTAATGGACGACGGCAAGCGCCGAGAAGCGACCGGCGTGTTTGTGTACTGGTTCGTCTCGGACTCGGACCTCAGCTCCGAGCATGGCGAACGCATGTGGCGCATGGGTTACGACCTGGTGCGAACGGGCGTGGTGCAGCGATGGGCTTACGTGATCTGCATGGCGTTTTGCGAGCCCGGGAAAGCGAACGAAGACGCGACGTATGAGAAGCTGAAGGAGTTCATCCGCGCCTCCGTCCCGGAGTATCAACTCACGACGGGGAAGCCATCGCCGGAGTTGTCAAGCATGAGGACAGGGAAGTGATTGCGTTTGAATTTTTCCACCACTACAACGTGGTTCGATTCTGATTACTCAGCATGTTGCGCCGTCATCGACAGCTTCGAACCCAGTTCTCTCAACTGAAAGACAGCGCGTTGTTCGCGATTGCGCTCTGGCTGGCGCATGGCCTTCGCGCGGCGTGGGATCCCAATGGCTACGTGGAGCCGTTCAGCGCGTTCATGGGACTGTATGTGGTGTTGATCCCCGGCGTGCCGCTTCTCCTGGATCTTCAGGGTTTTTATAGCCGGCCGCTGATCGCTCGGCGGCGCGATACCGCGTGGCGTCTTTTCAAAGGCTGCCTCGCGACAACGGTTTGCCTGATTCTCGTGACATTCTTTCTCAAGGAATCTCCGGCGCGCGGCGTGTTTCTGTTGTTCGCGCCCGTGAGTTTCCTGCTCGTGTTCATGAGCGAGGAAGTCGCTCGGACTTACTTCAAGCGGCGCGCTTCACGACCGCAGTTCAGGCAAAAATTCGTGCTGGTCGGCGCGTTGGAGGACACACAGGAAATTCACCGTCAACTCAAAGCTCTCCATCAGGACGGTATTGAAATTTCCGGCGAAGTGGATCTGGCGCAGTATTCCGTTGAGCGCCTTACCGAACTGCTGCACGAACATTCTGCCAGCGGCATTATCATCAACGCTCGTCACACTTACTTCGGTGAAGTCGAGAAAGCCATTCAGGCGTGCGAGTTGGAGGGCATGGAGGCATGGCTGCTCGCCGATTTCTTCAAGACAAAGATTTCCCGCACGAGCTTCGATGAAATCCACGGCCGGCCCATGTTGGTATTTCATTCCGCGCCCGAGTTGTCTTTGCAAACCGTACTGAAACGCGCGCTCGATATCAGCGGTGCGTCGATTTTTCTCCTGCTGTTCGGCTGGAACCTGTTTGTGATCTCCGCGTTCATGGTGAGACGAAGCTCGCCAGGCGCTGTTCTCTTTCGCCAGCAACGCTGCGGCTTGCGGGGCGAGCCGTTCACGATGTTGAAGTTCCGCACGATGTTCGACGATGCGGAACAACGGAAACACGAGATCGAGCAATTGAACGAGATGACGGGGCCGGTCTTCAAAGTCACCAACGATCCGCGTGTGACGAAGATCGGACGTTTTCTCCGCAAATATTCTATCGACGAATGGCCGCAGCTTTTCAACGTTCTTCGTGGCGAAATGAGCCTGGTCGGACCCCGTCCGTTGCCTGTGGACGAGGTGAAACGATTCGATGACATGGCGCATCGCCGCCGCCTCAGCGTGAAGCCAGGTCTCACGTGCCTTTGGCAGGTCAGCGGTCGCAACAATGTGCGCGACTTCCGCGACTGGGTGCGGCTCGATCTCGAATACATCGACAACTGGTCGATCTGGCTCGATTTGAAGATCATTGCGCGCACCATTCCCGTCGTGCTGGTCGGCACCGGCGCAAAATAATTTCCGTGCTACAATCGTCATCGTGACGAAAAGGGCAAAAGGGACAATCACTCGCATGCAGAAAAAATCCGTTCGCAAAACCAAAACCAAGACCACTTCACAGCCCATTTCTGTCGTAACCGGCGCCGCCGGCTTCCTCGGCTCACACCTGACCGACCTGCTCATCGAGCGCGGGCATCGCGTCATAGGCATCGACAACTTCGTCACCGGCAGCGTGGAGAACATCGACCACCTCGGCGGTAATCCGAATTTCAAATTCATCCAGCAGGATGTGACGGAATATCTGTTTCTCCACGGAGCGGTGAATTACGTCTGGCACTTCGCGTCTCCCGCATCGCCGATCGATTACCTCGAGCTCCCGATTCAGACACTGAAGGTAGGATCGCTCGGCACTCACAAGGCCCTCGGCCTCGCCAAAGACAAAGGCGCGCGTTTTCTTATCGCCTCGACCTCGGAGATTTACGGCGACCCGCTCGAACATCCGCAAAAGGAAACGTACTGGGGCAACGTGAACACGATCGGCCCCCGCGGTTGCTACGACGAATCGAAGCGCTTCGCCGAATCGCTCACGATGGCATATCACCGCGAGCACAAGATCGAGACGCGAATCGTGCGCATCTTCAATACGTACGGCCCGCGCATGCGCTTGCGCGACGGTCGTGTCGTGCCGGCCTTCGTAAGCCAGGCGCTTTCGGGCAAGCCACTGACCGTTTTCGGCAAAGGCCAGCAGACTCGCAGCTTCTGCTATTGCTCTGATCTCATCGAAGGCATTTACCGATTGATGATGAGCAACACCAACGAGCCCGTGAACATCGGGAATCCGAGTGAGTTGACGATCCTGGAATTCGCGAAGCAGATCATTCGCGCCACGGAGTCAAAGAGCAAAATCATCTACAAGCCGTTGCCGCAGGATGACCCGCAACAGCGTCAACCCGACATTACTCGTGCGCGAACGATTCTGGGATGGGAGCCCGCGGTGAACCTTGAAGAGGGTTTGCGCCACACGATCGAGTACTTTCGCGGCAGGGTATAACGGGCCACGGCAGATTCTTACTCACAGCCCCCAGTGTCCGAATTGAAATAGACGCGCCCGTCTCGACTCAGTAAGTTCCCGCGCGTGGCGAAGACGGAAAAGATCGACGAGCTTTCATTCGAAGAGGGCATCAAGCGTCTCGAAAACATCGTGGAAGCGATGGAAGGCGGAGAGTTGCCGCTGGAGAACCTGATGGAAAAATTCGAAGAAGGAACCCGGCTGGCGAAGGTATGCCAGGACCAGCTCGCGAAGGCTGAAGTGCGCATTCAGCAGATCGAAAAAACATCCACGGGCGACCTGAAGCTGAAACCGTTCGACGCCGCCAATGGCAATCAATAAACGCAATGAGCCGATTTTTCGACATGGTGGATGACCCCTCTCACGTGAAAAAACTCACGAACGAGCAATTGACCCAGCTCGCCGCCGAGATCCGGCACGAACTAATCACGGGCCTTTCCAAAAACGGCGGGCATCTCGGGCCGAACCTCGGCGTGGTCGAGCTTACGCTGGCGCTGCACCGCGTGTTCAGTACGCCACACGACAAGTTCGTGTGGGACGTCAGCCACCAGGTTTACGTCCATAAACTTTTGACCGGCCGCAAGGACCGCTTCCGCACCATTCGCACGACCGATGGCTTGAACGGCTTCGCCCTGCGCACCGAGAGCCCGCACGATTGCTACGGTGCCGGGCACGCCGGCACTGCGCTGTCCGCCGCGCTCGGCATGTGCGCGGCGCGCGACCAGAAGAAGACGAATGAAAATGTCGTTTGCATCTTCGGCGACGCGGCGTTGACGAACGGGATTTCATTCGAGGCGTTGAACAATATTTCGCACACCACGAAAAAGTTCGTCGGCATCCTCAACGACAACGAGTGGAGCATCGCCAAAAACGTGGGCGCGATCGCCACCTACCTCAACAAGCTGATCACCAATCCGCATTACAACAAGCTGCACGGCGATTTGAAAAAGCTGTTGATGCGTTTCCCGAAAGGCGACATCGCGATCAAGCTGGCGCACAAGGCCGAGGAAGGTTTTAAGGGCGCGCTGACGGATGTTGGTTTGCAACCGAGCAACGCGGCGATCGACTCGGACG
>DATHEW010000695.1:0-2759 GCA_035318425.1 Candidatus Acidiferrum sp.
CACCGTATCAGCGTGTTGCCATTACGGCAGTGCAGACGGACACGCACGTCATTCAACCGCTCGTTCAACGCGCCGCCAGCATTGGTGAAGACCTCGGCAAGCTCGAAATCGATATCGATGCGCTGTTCGGGAAGATCATTCCGTCAGGGTTGGATCGTGCAGGAAAAATATCCGCGGTGATTCGTGGCGCTCTCGCTGATCCCAATCATTACGGCAAAGTGATCCTGCTCGCGCGCACGCATCCATCGATGGCGATGTCGCTCGGCGTGGCGCTGGCGGAACCGATCGGCGGCGGATTGACCACGTTCGAGATTCGCCAGATCGACGCGAATACGAAGAACGACATTGCCGTGATCGGCCGTGTCACGGTGGATGCAGCGGCCCCGACCGTGTTGCCGCCCCCGGGTCCGCCAGTTCAAGTGCCGAAAGCAGCCGCCCGTGGCGACTTGAACATTCAATTGCGCTGGGCCACGCCGGACAATCTGCGCCGCCTCTCGCTGCTACAGCATGGCTTCAACGTCTATCGCGTTCGCCAGGATTACGCGGAGCATTCATCGCGCAAGTGGCAGATCAATCCGCCCACTGGCATCGAGATCAACGCGGCACTGTCCAGCACGACTGCCGTGCGCCGGGTAAACTCACTGCCGTTGCTCGCGCAGAAATTATTCACGATCCCGGAAGCGGCGAACGTCGCGCCACCGACCGGCGATTCGAATACCGTCTTCATTACCGACGTGGACGATCGCGGGAAGCCTGGCTACGTGCCGACGGATTTCGTGGACGGCGCGAAATTCTATTACTTCGTGGCCGCGCGCGACCTGCTCGGGCGCGACGGCACGATGTCGGCCGGAACACTCGTGCTGCTTTGCGATCAACTGCCGCCGCACGCGCTCACGAAAGTGGAGGTGCTGAATGATTACGTTTACACCCCGGCGGGCGCGAAGCATCACCTCCGCATCAATTGGATGCAGCCGGACAACGGCACGAACACCGAAGAGCAGATCAAGCGCTACTGGGTTTATCGCTGGACGAACATCACTGAGTTGCACACCAACTCGCTGAATCCATTGAGCAATCTCGTCTCGATCGTGAACCACGATCCGCTGAAGACGAAGAATACTTACCTCGACAATGGCCCTGGCTCGCCGAACACCAACAACTCGTTGAGCAGGACGTATTGGTACACAATTCGCGCGGAGGATTCGGGATCGTGCGGCGGAAATCTCTCGCCGCATAGCGCGCCCATTCCCGGCGTGCTGCGTGATCGTCGCGGCCCTGAAGGTCCTACCGGAACCATTCGTGGCACTTGCCTGAATCCGGCGATCGTCGCGCGTTTTCACAAAGTGGAATCGAAAGTGAGTCCGATCCGCACGTTCAAGATCACGGTGCATGGCATTCGCAATTCGAGCTACATCAAGTGGCTCGAGATGCGCGCCGAAGTGAAGCCACCGCAATCAACGAACATTCTTGCGAGCTTCAATTACGGCCCGACTCACTTCGCTCCTGGTGTGGGCACCAACGACTGGACATTCACGATCCCCAGCAGCTTCGAGGAGGACGTCATCACCATCTACGCGCGGTGCGGAGCGGCGGACGGCCAGACCGCGGGCTGGGTTCAAGTGGTTCAATCTCTCACGGTGTTGAGCGACAAGGACGACGTCGATGGCATGGAGTTCAACGTGCTCGCCGGCGCGGTGCCCGATCGTCAGAAGGCGTGCGGCCGTCATCATCCCACGCTGCCCGGCAGCAACGATATCGACCCGATCGACATCACGATTATTCCCACGCCGACCACGCGCGAGATGCGTCTTTACCGCCGTATCGATGACGGCCCGCTCACATTGATCTGCCAGAAGACGAATGCGCCGAACATCCTCGCGCTGTTCACCTGCCAGGACGACGCGTTCCCGCCGAGTGCGACGGAGATTTGCTATTACGCGATGCTCCTCGACGAGCATGGCAACCCGAGCCCGCTCGTGCGCATCGGCTGCATCACCGTGGCGTCGCCCATCGAACTGCCGCGTCCGATGCTTGCGCCGTTGGAGCCTTACGGCAACAACGCCAGTCCCGGCATGATCATGAAATGGTTTTGTCCTCCCGCGGGAGTGGAGCGATTCGAAGTCGGCATTGCGGGATCACCCGATCAGTTATCAGACGATCCTGCGCTGGGACTGCTCGTGGCGACGGGTGAAATCCAGACGCACACAGTTCCGCTCATGATCAAGATTGAGGACGGGCCGCCGCTGGTTTTGTCGCAGCAACTGGATTTCAAAATCTTCCACACACCACGTATCGGGAACGGTTCGAGCTTCGGCAACGGCGCGCAGTTCGACCTCATCGCGAACATCGCGCAGGGCAGCAAGTACACGGTGTTCGTGAAAGCAGTGGGCAAGGACGGCACGGTCGGTGATCGCAGCAACATCGAGCGTCTCAAGTGGGCGCCGCCGACAACGAATGTGTTGCCGACAGTGAATTGGCCGGCGCGCTCACTGCCGCCAATCGCGAACAGTTTCAAGACGAACTTCGCCGCCGCATGGTCCACCAATACTCACAACTCGCACACGGGCGCGGTGGTGCTGATCGGTTTATTCCTTGGCAATAGCACGGTGGGCAGTCAGCAAAACTCGCAGTTCGCCACGAGGCCGCAGCGGCTTTACGACACAGCCGATCCCGTGGACTTCGTTTACAAGCGGGCCGATGGCACGCCTCTCTTTCCGATCGTGCTCTATCGCTACCAGACGCCGAGCGCGAAGTTTCCG
>DATHEW010000696.1:0-3198 GCA_035318425.1 Candidatus Acidiferrum sp.
CTCGATAAATTGCGCTTCCAACTGGTGGCGTTCCACCACGCCTTGCTCCAATTCATTGCTGAGGCCGCGGACCTGTTGCTCAATTCGTTTGCGTTCCGTGATGTCGCGCACGTTGAACTGAATCAACTTCCCCGTCCCTGCCTGGTACACGCTGCTGACGAACTCCACAGCAATCTTAACGCCGTCTCTGGTGATAAGCGGCAGGTTCGACTGCCGCACATAACCTTGCTGCCGCAATTGATTGAACCCGGCGCTGTCGCGAAGAATCTCTTTGAAAGCTCCCACTTCCCAGACGACTTTCCCCACCAATGCGGCGCGTGAAAACCCCAGCATTTCGATCAGGAACGGATTCACATCACTGATGCGCCCGCTATCGGCTTCCAGGATCACGATGCCATCCATTGCCGCTTCGAATAAGCGTCGGTAGTTCAGCTCAGAGTCACGTATCGCTTGCTCGGTGCGTGTTTCAGCCTGTTCCGTCCGAATCTCAGCTTGCTCAGTCCGCGTCTTAGCCTGTTCGGTTCGTGCCTCGGCCTGCTCAGTCCGTGTTTCCGCCTGCTCGGTTCTGGTCTTGGCTTGTTCCGTGCGCGTCTCCGCCTGCTCGGTCCGCGACTCTGCCTGCTCAATTCGTGTGGATTCCCCTGATCGCGCTGGGTCCTGATTCGTTTCACTTACACCGCCGTTGTCATCTGTTTCGCCGCCACGAGAATCCGCATGAGAGGAAGGTTGGCGCTCTGATGGGGATGATGATTGGGGCTCCACAGTGACTTCAGTGAAGCAGGAAAGACGTTTTTTGCGTTATGGGGTGTTCGCCCCATCGCAGGTCTGAACTCCCAGCCCGAAGCGGAACGGGTAGCAGATTCCGGCGATTAACGACTACACGATCGTCAACTGCACGCTGCTCTCGATGATGCCGGTGGACACCGCATAGCGGGTGAGTCCCGCGGTGTCGTGGATGTTCAGCTTCTGCATGAGGTGCTGCCGATGCTTCTCAATCGTCTTGATGCTGATGCCGAGTTCAGACGCAGATTCCTTGTTCGCCTTGCCCTCGGCGATGAGCTGAAGCACTTCCATCTCGCGCGAGCTCAGACCGGAGCTGCGCTTTTTGCTCAACCCTTTCCGTGACGAGGATTTCTCGTATTGATGTTTCAGGTGCTTGTTAATGGACGGGCTGAAGAAGGTATTTCCTTTTTGCACTTCGCGAATGGCTTCGCAGAGCGCGAGCGATGAGGCTTGCTTGATCAGGTATCCCACCGCGCCAGCCGCATTCGCCTGCTCCACATAAGCGTCGTCCGCGTGCGCAGAAAGAATAATCACTTTGCTGGCGGGAAGCACTTCGAGAATCTGCCGCGTGGCTTCCAATCCGTTGAGTTGCGGCATGGCGATATCCATGACGATCACATCCGGCCGAAGCTTGCTGGCCAGTTGCACCGCCTGCCGACCATTCGCCGCTTCGCCGACGATGGCAATGTCCTGTTCGGTTTTCAGCAAGCCGCGGAGGCCTTCCCTGACGATCAAATGATCTTCTGCGAGCAGGACGGTAATCTTATTCATTGGCATCAGGAGTTCTGTCGCGCGAGCCGCGATTGAAATTCAACAGTCGGCTGATCAGTTTCACCGAACGTTTGGCATCAAAAGAACAGCGCAGTCCCGCACTGTTTCGAAAGGGCTGAAATCGTTTGATGCTCGAAAAAGAAGAAGCGCTCATCTTCGTGCCGTTCATTGATCGGGTGAACATACGTTTATTCCCGCGCGAACTGATACGACGTGTTGAAGACCATCTTCCGCCCACCCGCCACGAACCATAGTTTCAGAGCGCCTCGATTGTTATCCGCCGGAGTCGCAACGGCATCGATCCGCCGGGCGTGGCCATCCTTGCTGGTGGCTGTGCCCGTAATGTTTACGGGGACGCCGTGAGTCACCTTCGCGAGCGATTCCGCGGGCACGACGATCGCCAGCTTTCCCTTTTCGCTTTTGAAGAAATAGGGAGACACCTTCATCGTGTAATCGCCGCCGTAAACGTTCGTGGTCAGCGTGAGCGTGCCGATGGTCAGCGTCGCTTTCCCGCCGGATACTGCGGTGGCGCTGGATGCAATCGAGAGAACGCGATTCGTGGTCCCAGGAGGCGCAGCAACGATGGCCCAGTGCGAAATCAACAGAAGCGCCAGCGGAACGATGATTCGTTTCATACCGTTTTGGATTTGGAATTCAGGCTGGTGCGCTGAGCGCCTTTGGATTCCCTTCGCGAATTCTGAAACGGGATCTGTACCTCTATCGTGGTTCCTTTGCCGGGCGCGGATTGGATGTTGAACTGGCCTCCCACCATCTCCACGCGCTCGCGCATGCCGAGTAACCCGAGGCGAATATTTTTCGTCGCTGACAACATGCGTTTCACCGCAAAGGATTTTCCGTTGTCCTCAATCCTCATGAGCGCGGCGTCTGACAGGCGTTCGATGTTCATTTCCACCTGCGTCGCATGCGCGTGCCTTACCACATTGGTGAGCGCTTCCTGCGCGACACGATAAAGCACGGTTCGTTTGGCGCCGGATAATTCTTCCACGCCGGCAAAGATCTTTAACCGGATCACGAGCCCCGATCGTTCGGCGAAGTGTCTCACAAACGAGTGCAGCGCAGGAATCAGCCCGAGGTCATCCAATACACTGGGCCGCAGGTCGCGCGCGAATTGATGCACGATCTCAACTGACTTCTCCACGAGCCCCTGGGTACGACTGATCTTGTTCTCGAGATCCGTCGAGTTGAGCTTCGCCTCGGTCTTCAACGTCGCGAGCTGGACATTGATACCGGTCAGCGTCTGCGCGATCTCGTCATGCAGCTCGCGGCTGATCATCTTCCGCTCTTCCTCCTGGGCGGAGAGCAGCTGATGCGAGAGGAGGCGCAACTGCTCCTGCATCTTTCGAGATTGCTGCAGAAGCTCGCTGTAATGCCGTTCGCTTTTCTTCAACGCGCGTTCGGCGGCTTTGCGCTGAATGATCTCCTGCTTTAACTGACGATTCGCAGTGGCGAGTTCCGCGGCGCGTTCGCGCAACGACTGGTTCAATCGACTCAAGTGCGCATTCGCTTCAATCGCAGTGCGATGTTTTTCCTCAATCAACGTGATCGCTTCCGCGAAGAACCTTCCCGCTCGCCGAAAGATTCCATCCTTCGTGTCGATCGAAGAACTCGAGACCACAGCGATCA
>DATHEW010000697.1:0-2480 GCA_035318425.1 Candidatus Acidiferrum sp.
CGATCGCTGGACGGACCTGCACACCCTTTCCCAAATCAAACCTCCACCGCGTGACAAATGGTTTGCCGAACTCCTTGTCGCCGTGGACGTAAACAACCCGCTCCTCGGCGAGCGCGGCTGCACGCGTGTCTATGGCCCGCAAAAAGGTTTGAAACCCACCGACTTCGAATTCGCCGAACGTTGCCTCACTTCTCTCGCCACTGTCGCGCAACAGGAACTGCACCTCACCACCGCCGTCGAACCGGGAGCGGGCGCCGCGGGCGGACTCGGCTTCGGGCTTCGCACCTTTCTCGGCGCGCGTCTTGTTCCCGGCTTCGAGCTTTACGCTGACCTCGCGAAGCTCTCGTCCCGCATCGCTACATGTGACCTGGTGCTCACCGGTGAAGGCGCCATCGATGAACAAACGTTGATGGGCAAAGGCGTGGGCGAACTGGCCGCGCTCTGTCACAAACTCAAGAAGCCGTGCATCGCCATCGGCGGCATGGTGACGGACGCCGCCAGGTCCGGCGCGCTCTTCGCCAAAGTGCTCGCCCTCACCTCCTTCACCACCCACGACCAGGCCCGCGCAAACGCGGCCGATTGGCTCGCCATCGCGGCCGAACGGGCGGGGGAGACGTGGTGAGGATTGGAGTGATCGAGTGACGCGTGCGCGGACGATTACTGGTGACGCGCATGCAGAAAAGCCCGCGGCTGCGCTTGTGCCTTGGGCGTTTTCTTAAAAGTTTCCTCTACGGCCGATGGATGATGCGCGTTCGTTAACTTTGTCTTTCATGAGGATCATGGGATTGTCCAGCGTTGGCCGCGGAGTGTAGCGGGATGGACTTCCCATTGGCAACGCACTTGAAACCCGGTGTCGGCCGCGATTGGGAACAATTTCTTACGGCAACACAACCACGCGATAAAACTTCTCGCCCAATACGCCGCTCGTGTCACTCGCCTGCGCCGTCGCGCCGCCTGCGGTGACGAGTGAGCCGATGGGTTGCCACGAACCGCTGGCCACGAGGGCACGTCCGTAGAGTTGATAGTGTTTTCCGCTGACGCTGCGGAAGGTGATCGTCGCGCCGTTCACGGTCTTCACGACGGAATCGATCTTCATCAATGACGCGGCATTGGTGGGGTTGGTGGCGGCGATGTATTCGGATGCGTTGGGCATGGTGTCACCGTCCGGGTCAGCGGTGGGCGCGGCGTTGGTGGCGGTGAAGAGGGGGAAATGACGGCGTTGAAAAGTGTCGTCGAGGCCATCGAAGTTGTAGTCCGGGGCGACGGGAACGATGTCAAGGAAGCCGTTGGCGTAAGCGCGATTGGCGCCTTGCACCACGGTGAGCGTGCGCGGGCCGGGTGGCGCGTTGCTCGCCACGCTCACGTTGGCGGAGATGAAGTTCAGGCCGGCGATGTTCGCATTGAATATCGTGTTCCCAACGGTGATGCCGGTGCCAGAAATGGACAGCGTGGCGCCCGAGGTCGGGAGGTTCGCCGCCGCCACGCCGATGATGAAATTGCTCTGGCCCTGTCGTAATGTGATCGGCACGGAGTTCCACTGGTAGGAACCGCCGGTCGTTGTCGGATACCGTATTTCAGTGATGCGGAAGAGCGGTCCTCCACTGGCGACGGCGAAGTTCAGTGTGTTGGTGCCAGCGAGAACACTCACGGCAATGTTGGTCGTGGGGAGGAAACTGGAGTCTGCGGCACTGAAATCGAAATCGATCTCCCAGCCGCGCGCGAGGAATGCGGACGCGCTGGGCGCATCAAGCGGCGTGGAGCGCACCTGATAATTACCGGGCGGCATGGCGAACAGTTGATACTGGCCGCTGCTGTCAGTGACCGTACCTGCCACGAGCACGCCGTTCGTGTCTTCCGCGAAAACGGCAGAGCCGAAGACGGGAGAACCGAGACGCGTCACCTGGCCTCTTAACGCGCCGAGGTTGCTGAGATGATTGGTCGCCGCATAAATCAAACGCGCGGCGCAGAGTTCGTCCGTCGACAATCCGACTTGCGTTCCGGTTCCGGGGCCGCCCGCCCAGAACATCGTGGCCGCGCCGACGGGCGAATGGCTCAGACCGATGAAATGACCCATCTCGTGCAGCGCCACGCCTTCCACGAAAAATCTCGCGGTGTTCGTGGAGAAGAAATCAGCGGACCATTCGTTCTCTGCGGCGTTCAGGACGATGTCCGCCTCGGCGAAAGTGCCGTCGTTAAAAAAGGAGGAGAACGTCACGCCGAGCCTTCCGCTGATGTCGCTGTTCCCGCCGTCCACCATTGTGTCGGTGGACCAGAACACGACGTTAGTGTTGTCAGAGGTGTTGACGTCCACGGCGCCAAAGGCGAGTCCGCCTTCCTCGAATTTCAGCACGGTGCCGGAGATGGCCTGCCACTGCGCGAAGCTGGCGCGCAACGCATTCAATTCCGCGGCGGTGTTCGTGGTGGTGTATCCATTCGCACCGAGGAAGTAGCGAATCGCCTTGGTGTTTCGATTGACCACG
>DATHEW010000698.1:0-5159 GCA_035318425.1 Candidatus Acidiferrum sp.
GACCGAGATCACGTTGTTGCGCTCGCTGCCTTCGAACAACTGGTTGTCAGCGTCCGTCACGACGATGATGTGATAGCGCGCCGGGTCCGAAGGGAGATCGATCGAGACCGTGCGCGTGTAAGAAGAATTCGGCGCCAGCGGAACTGAGTTGGTGACCGCACCTGCGAGCGTGTCGCCGCCAAGTTGATTGTCCGTGGAAATGTAAATGCGATCCACCCACGGCCCATTCGCCGGGACGGGGCCGGAGTTCGCGACGGTGAAGGTGACGTTCGCCTTCGCATCGATCTGGCCTGAGGAAGGCACGATGATGTCGCCGACCGCGAGGTCCGGCAGATCAATGTCCGAGACATTCAATTGCGCCGTCGCGCTGTTGTAGCCACTCGCCGAGGCGCTGATGATGACCGCCTTGATCCCGTCGTTTGTCCCGTCAGGCACACCGTTGATCGTGAAGCTCGCCGAAGTCTGCCCGTTATTGATCGGGACTGTCGTCGTGGCGGGCAACGCTTCGCCCGGCGCGCTGCTGATGAGCGTCACAATCAGATTTCCCGATGTGCCGGTGTTTCGCGTGACAGTGCCCGTGACGGAACCATTCTCCGTCACGACATCGCTCGCGAGTGCAAGCGTCAGCGATGGACCATCGTTGTCGTAAATCGCGAGCAAGACGATCGCTTGCCCATTCGTGATCGGCGGGCCGTTGGCGCCGCGTACGAGCGCGATGACCTCGTTGGTGCGCGTGCCGTTGACCAATTGATCATCCGTCACGCTGATGTTGAAGTTCACCTCGCCCTGCCCCGCCGGAATGGTCAGCTCAGGCGGCAGCAACAAGAGTCCGCGGATCGTCTGCTGCAACACCACCGCCAGCGGAGAAGTGAATGGCGGATTGCGTGTGAGCCGGCCTGTCGTGGCAGGGCTTTCCGCGCCTTCGACAATGGCATTCGCCGCGAGCGTAAGCCCCAGCGTCGGCGCATCGTTATCGATCACCAACATGTCCGCGCTGCCCGTCAGGAATCCCGGGGCCGAAACTTGCAGCCGCACATCGCTCGCGCCATCGATGGTCGTATTGGTCGGCGCGTCGATCGCAAATGCGACCGAACGTTGACCAGCAGGAATGACCACCGTCGCGGGCGGCAACAAGTGCGTCGGTGAATCACTGACCACGGTCACGGTCAGTGGAGTGTTCGTCGCAGTGTTGCGCGTGAGGAATCCCATCGCTGCGCCCACACCGGCGTCTTCGTTGATGACCGGCGGAGTCAACTGAAGTGTCAGTCGCGCCAGGTCATCATCCTGCACAAGCAGATCGACCGCGTCGCTCGCGAATCCCGCTGCCGCGGCGGTCAACGCCACGATGCGATTGCTGTCCACCAACTGATTGTCCAGGAGGACGACGGCGAATGTCCGATACGTTTGCCCGGCGGGAATCACGATCGTCGCAGGCACATTCACGCTGTTCGTGTCCGTCGCGGAGAGCGTCACGGTCAGATCACCCGCGGTGGATGAGTTGCGCAGCACGGTTGCCACGACGCTGTTGCTGCTTCCGCTCTCCGGCACGCTGGTGCGATTGAGCGTGAACTCCAGTCGAGGCGACAGCGCGATCGTCGTGATCGACGTGCGATAATTGTTCGCGAAGTCAGGTTCGTAAAACGCCGATCCCGAATTCGCGCGCACCGCGAGTCGGCGCGTTCCCACCGCAAAGAACGGCAACGTGACGGACTGCGTGACATTCGATGAAACCCCCACAGCGATCGTATTCGTGAACGAAAATGTTCCAATCAATTGCGCCGAACCCGGACTCGCGTCATCGACGAGGAACACTTGATCGCTCCACGACGCCGGTGCGACGGCGGTGCCGCTGTTTCTCACAGTCCAACCCACAGTGATGGGTTGACCCGGCAGACCCGTTGGCGGAGCGGTCACGTTGCTCACGACGAGGTCGGGATATAGCGCGAGAGTCGAAGTGCGGACGATGTTGCTCCCGTTGTTCGCCTCGGCATCAACTCCATCGCGGAACTCGAAAATCCGGTTACCCCAATCAAGGGACAGCGCCACCTCGATATTGCCGACACCCGCCAAGCCATCAGGAAGTTCAAAGGTCGCGGTGTGTTCACGCGATTGGCCGGGCGCGATCGGCCCTTCGGGTTCCGCTGATGGGTTCAGATAAAACGATTGGTCGCGAATCGCCGTGCCGAGCGTGAGATTGCGCACCTGCACGCGATCGTAGAAATCGCCAGTGATGGGCGCCGTGCCGAGATTGGTAATGACCCATGTCGCCGTAAGTTGCCCTCCAGATTCAAACGTCGGTGGTGTCACCTGAAACCGGTTCACAGCGAGATCGGGATAAGCGGCCAGCGCAGCAGCGCGCGACAACACCGCCGCGTTATTACTTTCGCCCGTATTGCTGGCGTTGTACTCGGCGACCTGATTGAAGGTGTCCGCAACAACGGTGAAGACAAGATTGCCTGCGCCGTTAGTACCGTCCGGCAATCGGAAGATCTGCTGACGCAATCGGCTCTGCCCGACTGGAATCGCCCCGCCGCTGTTCGCATCGTAGTAAACGGGCGTATCGAGCAGCATGAAATGCGTGGTGGTATTGCTGATCGTAAGACGATCGTACCACGAACCGGTCGTGGCATTGCTGCCGGAATTCGTGACATCCCAGCGCACGGTTAGTTGCAGGCCGGACATCAGGCTCACGGGAATGACTCCGAGATTCACGATCTGCAGATCGGGCGCGCGCAAGTCGATCGCAGTGGAGCGCGTGTTGTTCGCCTCGTTCGATTCCAACTGCGCGTTCGATGTGTCGGCTGCCACGATGATGAAATAATTCCCGGGCGCCAGGTTCGGCAGCGTCACCGTGTGCGTCAGGGCGTAGTTGGTTCCGGAATTTAATGGCGAAGCTACTGCCGCAGAGAAATTCCCAAGCGATATAGCCGAGCCATCCAGCGTGCTTTGAGTTGAAAAATAAACACGGTCCGACCAATCTGCGTAAGCCGTGGCCACGCCCGAGTTTGTCACCGTCCATGACACCGATGCCGGTCCGCCGGGATTCCCCACCAGAGGCGCCGTCACCGTCGTGACCGCAAGATCAGGCAAGCGAATAATGATCGGCTGATTCGTCGAGGTGTTGTTCCCCTCGTATTGAAACTCGTAAACCGCGTTGAATGGATCGGTCACCAGAAACAAATTCCAGTTCCCGCTCACATCTGAAGGCAGCGTGACGTTGGTATTCACCGAATACGACGCACCGACCGCGAGAGTTCCGTTGTGAGCAATATTCGCGACCACACGATCATCGCCGTTGCCCAGGATCAGATCACTGCTCAGCACCACGCGATCGTGCCATGCGGAGACGGGGGTTGTTGCTGAAGCGCTATTGCCATTTCGCGTGGTCCAACTCACCGCGATTGTTTGTCCGACCGCTGCGTCAGCGGTGCCTGAAAAATTCTCCACGGTAAGATCCGCATACGGACCCGAGGCGATGCTCATTGTCCCGCTGGCCAGCGCGAGATTCGGTGCGGCGTTGGTGTACTCATAGACTTGATCCGCCGCATCCGCGAAAATGAACACGGTGTAAGTGCCCGACAACCCGGCCGGCAGTGCGCCGTTGAAGTTACCGGCGTACTGCACCCCGGCATTCATCGCACTCGCACGCGGCACGTTCGCGAGGATCACGTCATCGGCGTCGCCATAAATTCCGTTGTGCGAAAGCACCACGCGATCGGACCACGCTGAAACGGTCCCCGCTGGCCGGCCATTTCCAGTGATCCCGTTGCCTGCATTCGTGACGACCCATGAAATGTTGGCGGGAGCACCGACGACTCCGATCGATGGCGCGGTCACATTCTTCGCCGTCAGGTCAGCGTAAGGCGTGAGCGTGATGTCGAGGTTGGTGTCTCCGGGTCGAACGTTGTTCGATTCGAAAATGAATTCCGGAACGCTGTTGGCCGCATCCGTCTTCACGAAGACAAAGAAGCGGCCAGACAAACCGACCGGCAGATCAACGCTCGCCTGTGCGGTGTAATTGCTTCCGACCGACAACGCACCCGAGTGCGGCACCAGCGCAACTTGAAAATCATCCTCGTCACCAAAGCGATCGTTGTAAGAGAGGACAACGCGGTCCGACCACGACGAGACGGGAGTCGCCACGGCGCCGAAATTGCCAACCGCCCATTGGAAGTTCACTGTCTGCCCGCTCGCAGCAATCGTCGGAGCGGTGATGGAAGAAACGACGAGATCAGAAAAGTTCAGGTCACTCGTCAACTGAACCGCTGCGTCGAGGAGATACTGGCCGAAGTGCCCCTGCCCGCCTCGCGCCACAACCGTCGCGTAGTAGGAACCTGCCGTGCTGATGTCGGCGCGTGCGACGGCGTCCGAAGGATTCGCCGTCACATTAACCACTTGATTGGCCGCGTTGCGAATCTCGATCACGGGTCGCAGGCTGCTCGATTGCGGAAGGCGAATGCTCAGGAGAATCGTTTCGCCAGCCGACACAGCGCCGAGGTTGAAATAGTCCTCGTCCACGTTGCCACTTTGGCCATCCATGATCGTCCCCGCGATGGTGCCGGAGCGCTGGTTGCCCGCTGTTGTGAGCGTGAGCGCGTTCGCACCGGCGACGCTGTCATTCGCGTATTCAGCGTCGGCTTCCAGTTGCACTGTTCGGGCGAGGTCCACGCGCAATTGATATTCAGCAATCCCAGAGTTGGGATAGATTCGCGCGTAGTAAGTGCCGCTGGCGGGAATGGTGTACCGACTCAGAAACGCCGCCTGGTTAGGACCACTGTCACCGTCCTCAGTGATGTAAGTTTCGCC
The DNA here is from genome assembly GCA_035318425.1 of Candidatus Acidiferrum sp. Classification (GTDB taxonomy): domain Bacteria; phylum Verrucomicrobiota; class Verrucomicrobiia; order Limisphaerales; family SIBH01; genus JANNGC01. The sequence continues at coordinate 4,807 of DATHEW010000698.1, forward strand.
AGGGTTGTACAAAACCAGGTAGGGATTTATGCCGCCGTTCGGCACATCCACGCTGATGGAAATGCGGTCGCCTGCCAGCACATCGAATTTCCAGTAATCATTATCTCCGGCTGGATCGAGCGATCCAAAGCCATGTCCAACGAGGTAACCGCTGCCGGACGGATCCTCGATCAATGGTAAGGAAGTAGCCGCCGCGAAGCTGTCATTGCTCGCAGTCTCAAACACAAAGCCCCCGGGCAGTCTCAAGTCGAAGGTGTGGGTGTAGGGATCGCCGCCGGTGCCGTCGCCGTTGCCGTCCAGCGGGTTGTCCACCACGTCGCGGATGGAGGGCAGGATGCGCAGGCGGTAATGGC
>DATHEW010000699.1:0-3307 GCA_035318425.1 Candidatus Acidiferrum sp.
CCTCCGTGATGATCCAAAACTTCACCCGTCCCGCCGTGTGATACACGGAGAGAAGGCGGGTGCCGTTTCGAAGTGCCTCATCGTTCGCACGACGGTCCTCGCTTGAGAGGTCGCCCCAATCTCCAGCCTGGTGCCGGGCGATGCCGTGGAGGATTTCGTCTTGGCTGAGTTGTGACAACGCGTTCGGCGTCGCCACGATTTTGCCCAGACGCAGTTTAGCCATGGATGCTGAATTCACGCTGCACCTCCGGTGATCGAACGAAGTTCATCGGCCGAAAGGTGTTCAGGCTGCCTGTCTGGCTCTCCAAACTGGTGAACTCGGACAAAGCAGAACTTCGACAAACGCACCGCGATGTCATCACGGCCTGCCCGTCCGGCTTCATCTTCATCAAGCATCACGATTACTCGGCTGTCCGAACTGGTGTGCCGCCTGATGATTTCCTCTTGAGTTGGAGACATGCTGTTTCCCATGAGGGCAACGACTTTTCGGTAGCCGTACTGATGCACTGCCATGCAGCCGAAGAATCCTTCGACAATAACGAGCGGCAGCTCCGGCGATTCCTTTCTGGCCCGATCAATGTTGAACAACTCCAGGCTCTTTCTGAATCCCTGGGGCAGCTTGTATTTGGGCGTGCCTTCGGGCGGCTCACCGGCAAATCGTCCGGCATAGGCGACCACTTCACCCTCCGTATTGTGGATGGGAATAGCGATGCGCCCGGCCATCATGCCTTTGGAACAATAACCGGCGCCGAAATCCACGAGCGTTTCGAGCCTGAGCCCGCGTTCAGTGAAGTACGCGTGCTCTCTCTGGAGCTTGTCCAAACGGAACTTGAGCGGCTTGTTGGGCGCGATCTCTTCTTCCGTTTGTGACGGCTCCTTTGGCGTTGCCTGTTCTTGCGCCTCGGTAGTTTTCGATGGTGGTGGCTCGTGTTCACCTGAAACGGTCTCCGTATCAAGGTTGAACCACTCGATCGCTTTCACCGCAGCGGCATGAATGCTCACGTCCTCCATCAGTGCGATGAAATCCAGAGCATTGCCGCCCCGCTGGCACTTGCTGAAGCAGTGCCAGACGTTTTTGGCAACGCTCACGCGAAACTGCGTGGGGTTCTCGCCTTTGTGAATGGGACAAGGACCGGAGAGGCTGTCACCGGATTTCTTGAACTGGTCGAGCAGGTCGTACTGTTGCAAAACCCGCTCCATGGACACAGCCGCTTTCACGGCCTTGAAGTCGACAAATAGTGCTCTTGGCATAGGATACTCCTTTGGTTGTGAGGAACTGTTCAGTTCGGAAGTGAACTGAATCTGAAGGCATCGTAGCGCGAAGAGGGTCAGGGCCGGAGGCACCCAAATTTGTCCGAAACGGCAAACTGCGAATGTCCGGTTAATGCAACGAACGGCCGTTAAAAAACCGCCTCCCTCGAAATGAGAGAGGCGATTGATCAGTAGCTGCTTCAGGACGATTCGCGTCGCGTGCGACCGCCGCTCCTGCGGTTCAGGATTTTAACTTCAGAGTTGGCCGAAATCCTGAACGTGACAGGCGAGGGCTGAAAACGGACCGGCTTGTCAAAGCGCGTGGTGAACTCTCGGGGCGGCCGGTTCACTATTACGACCGCCGCACATTCATTTACGCGGATGACGCGGCCAAGTTTTCCCTCGATGCGAATGATGTCGTTGACGCGAAGCCGGAAAGACGGTGAGCGAGTCTGCCAGACAAGACCAAACAGCTCGGGCTGCTCATTCATGCTCCTCGCCGTCGCTTTTGAACTTGAGCTGCCCGGTGACGCACTCAATCGCAAGCAGATCAGTACGCATTCCGAGATACACCGGCTGATACAGACAACCGCTTTCCTTGAAGGCGTAAAGGTAGCGGACTTCCACTACCTGACCATGCGCCGGGACGCTGTGATTGGCCGGAATGGTAACATTGCCGGCAGTTACCCAGCGTTTACCGTCGAGCAACTGAATCTCGATGCTGCGCTTGGCGTTAAGGGCGCCGACGACCGCTGAAAGCGTGGCGCAGAACTTGTGCTTCAACTGTGTCCCGCCACTGCTTGGGCGGCCGGGAACGTAAGGTGCGTCGATGCGCTTGAACACGATGCCTTCCTTGTTCTCTCCGCGAAGCGTGATTAAAAGCTGCCTCTTCTGATCAGCTCTCCATGCCGTCCTGGCGTAATGAAGATGTTTCTGCCGAAGGGAATCGAGCAGATCAACGAGAGCAGTGGCCCGCGCGTGGAAAGGCAGCGCGCGCAGGTCTTCTCCGTTCAGGCTAAGCAGGTCAAAGACGTGCAGATGTTCGCCGACGCTCTCGCCGTCCAAAATGAAGTCGCCTTCGAACGCATGAGCCGCCACGACAATCGGTGAGGGCAGTCCGACCAGAAGTCCTTTCCGATTAATGCCGTGAATGGCGGCGCCCTCCTTTTTCAGAAGGATGCGTTTGCCATCGAACTTTTCCTGGGCACACCAGTGGTCGTCGCTGATCAATCTCTCCAGTTCGGATTCCGCGATTGGGTTCAACAACTGTGGCAGTGTGTCGGTGACGCGGCTTTCTTTTTCGCTCTGCTGGTAAGGCGTGCCCGCTTCACCTTCGGTGTAACCCTTGGCCTTCTTCTCCGCGACGAGCCTCGTGAAGATTCTGGTCGCGGTTGGAAGATCAACCGGAGCGCTCGTCTTCGTGCCCGTCTGGAGTGTCGTGCCCCGGCGGCCGTAGGCGAAGTTGACGATGTAACCGCCGTCGAGAGACTCGACGGACGCGTGGTATTCTTTGTCGCTGGAGCCTAGTTTGAAATACAGGCTCACGGTTTGCAGTGATGTTATTTGCATGTGGATTCTCCTGTGTGTTGTGAAGGACTGTTCAGTTCGGAAGTGAACTGACTCCGCTCCCATCCTATCGCCCGATCCGGAAACAGCAGCAGGCCACCAATCTTGCCGTCTTCGGCAAGTCGCCGCTGGAAATCAGAAAAGCGACACAGGCGTCTCGCACTGCGGAGATGTCCACACCGCATCAAGGAGTGATGCAGGATTTGCGAGCGCATCTTTGTGAAGAAAGAGAAACAGCCCCTTGCCACTATGAAGCCTGGCGCATTCCTCGCGGAGTGCCGCCAAACGTTTCACGCTCGTTCCAACCGTGAGCACGCGGAATCGATGCAACCCGAAGCGCGTGCGGTGGATGCCCTGCGCCCACGTCGCTTCGTATGCGAGGAACTTTCGGCGAAAGGACGTTTGCGTGAGATTCCTTCGCGTGATCGGCATCGTGCCGCGGTCCGCTTCCAAGAAGAAGTATGCGCGTTCAATCGCGCCGCCCGCCTTC